>DXBL01000100.1 GCA_019116555.1 Candidatus Pseudomonas excrementavium | reverse complement strand
CGCTGCTGCGCATGCTGGCGTTCCGTCCCGGTACGCTGCAACACACCGGCAACGTGGCCCCAGCCGGGCTTGTCCAGACGCCAGCGACGCAGCCGAGTCCCGCACCGGCTGCGCTGGGCGACCCGGGAAAGGCCCCGGGGATCAGCCAGGCCGCAGCTGATTCCGACACCGCCAGGCCGACCACACAGGCCGCGCCGGTGACGGCGCCGGCTGCCGTGACGCCCCCGGCCGAACCCGCTTCAGCGAGACCTCCGGCGGTGGCGTCCATGGCCGAGCCGTCCACGCCGCCCGCACCCGCGCCGCAGACTGCTGTCAGTCCCACGACAGCACCGCCGCCAGTGGTAGAAGAGCCGGCAGCGTCAAACGAGCCGAACTCACCGGTAGCGGATGAGCCGCCCGAGTGGCTGCAGGACGCGCCGCCGGATGACAGTTTCAACCCTGGTAATGATGAAGAGCTGGATGTCAGCAATTATCTGAGCGACTGGGAACCGGCGGCGGACAGCGCATCGGCCGAGCCAGCCGAAGAGGATGTCAGCGATCTGCCACCCGCCACCGGCCTTGCCGCCCAGTGGCTGGAGCTGTATCCGCGCCTGGGTGTAGCCGGCCTGACCCAGAGCATCGCCGCCCATTGCCAGTTGGTGGCTGTCGACGATGCCGTCTGGCAGTTGCATCTGGACCCGGGCCACAGCGCGCTGTACAACGAAAACCATCGCCAGCGTCTGGAAAAGGCCATTATCGAACAACAGGGGCAGCCGGTGACCCTGGCCGTCACTGTCCAGCCACCGACCCAGGAAACCCCCGCGGTGGCGGCGGCCCGGCGGCGGGTAGCGCGGCAGAAGGAAGCTGAAGCGAGTATTCAGAGCGACCCGCTGGTGCAGGCGCTGATCAATGATTTTGCGGCGCAGATCTGTGATGACAGTATCCGCCCGCTGGATGCTTGACCCATTTTGTGAGGAAACAATCATGATGAAAGGTGGCATGGCAGGCCTGATGAAGCAGGCCCAGCAGATGCAGGAAAAGATGCAGAAAATGCAGGAAGAGCTGGCCAACGCCGAGGTGACCGGGCAATCCGGTGCCGGGCTGGTGTCCGTGCTCATGACCGGGCGGCACGACGTGCGCCGTGTCAGCATCGACGACAGCCTGATGACCGAAGACAAGGAAGTACTCGAAGACCTGATCGCCGCCGCCTTCAATGATGCGGTGCGCAAGCTGGAACAGCAGAACCAGGAGAAGATGGCTGGCCTGACCTCTGGCATGAACCTGCCAGACGGCTTCAAGATGCCCTTCTGAGCGAGAGATTCATAACGATATGAGTTTCAGTCCCCTGATTCGCCAGTTGATCGATGGGTTGCGCGGGCTACCCGGCGTCGGGCCGAAAACCGCCCAACGCATGGCGCTGAACCTGTTGGAGCGTGATCGTGAGGCAGGGCGCCACCTGGCCCATGCGCTGGAGTCGGCCATGGACGGCGTGGGCTACTGCCGCCGCTGCCGGACCCTGAGCGAGACCGAGGTCTGCGATCTGTGTACCGACCCGCGGCGCGACGATGGGCTGCTGTGCGTATTGCAGAGCCCGGCGGATGTCTGGGCGGTGGAAATGGCGGGGAGCTTTCGCGGGCGCTATTTCGTGCTCAAGGGGCATCTGTCACCCATCGATGGCCTGGGGCCGGAGGAGATCGGGATTCCGGCGCTGCTCGAGCGGGTGGAGGGCAGCGCGGTGACCGAAGTCATTCTGGCGACCAACCCGACGGTGGAAGGGGAGGCGACGGCGCATTATATCGCCGGGCTGGTCAAGCCGCTGGGGATCAAGGTGTCGCGCATTGCCCACGGGGTGCCACTGGGGGGCGAGCTGGAGTTCATCGATGGCGGGACGCTGGCCCACGCGCTGGCGGGGCGGACAGTGATCGGCTGACTCCCGATTCGGTGTGGGGCCATCCTTGTGTGGGAGCGGCCTTGGTCGCGAGGGTTTCCCAGGCCAGGCCCACTCCACAAGAACAGCGTTACGGCAGTATCCGGAAACTCAATTACCGCTGGCGTCCTGGCGCTCCAGCTCCTTGATGATGCGGTCGTAGGCTTCGCAGGCACCATGGTGGCTCTGGGTCGGGTCGCGCTCCTGCAGGGCCTTGAGCTGTTCATGCATGCGCTCCGCCTTGGCCGGGTTGCCAGCAGCGATGCGGTTGATGGTGATGGCGGTTTCTTCAGCTTTCTTCAGGGCTGCTTCCGGAGTGCATATAACGGTCTGGGCCGATGCGGTAGCGGCAAAGCCCAGCAGGGCGGCAATAATCAGGGGGGAGCGCAATTTCATCGTTAACCTCGTCAAACCCGCAAGGGTGTGTAAAGACCCTATCTTAGTCCTTCGCTTGGTATCCTCCAAGCGCCATGGTGGCCCTGCGTCACCCTGAAGCAGGGCCCGGCTCAGTCCTCCTCCGCCTCGCGCAGCAGTTCGGCGGGCACATCCCGCCGGTGGCTGAGGCTGGTGTCGCCGGTATCGGGATGAAACACGATGAGCACTTCGCCACGTTCGATCAGCCGGCGCAGGCGCTCCACGCGCTGGCTCAGGGTATCGTCATAGCCGTTATCGGTGCCGTCGCGGGTGACGAAGTCCTCCAGCATGCGCTGGAAGACCTCAGGGTCAAGCAGGGTATGGGGTATCAGCATGAGGTCTACTTCCCGGATGACTGTGCCGTGTTGCGTCAATGATACACTGACTGCCTTTGTTGATATGACTGGTTCCGATGATCACCGATCCCCTGTTCTACCTGGCCGCCATTCCCGCCGTGTTGCTGTACGGCATCGCCAAGGGTGGTTTTGGCGGTAATATCGCCATTCTCTCCGTCCCGCTGATGTCCCTGGTCATGCCGCCACAGGAAGCCGCTGCCATCCTGTTGCCGATTCTCTGCACCATGGACCTGGTAGCGCTGCGTACCTTCCGCGGTCGCTGGAGTCCCCCCAATCTGAAGATCATCATTCCGGCGGCGCTGGTCGGTACGCTGCTGGCCTGGCTGAGCTTTCGCTGGATGAGCGATGCCCATATCCGGCTGATGGTCGGCATCATCGCCGTGGTGTTCACCCTGAACATCTGGCTGCGCAAGGGTGAGCCGCCGGTACGTGGGGTGAGCACCTGGCGGGGCGGGTTCTGGGGGGCAGTGGCCGGTTTCACCAGTTTCGGCATTCATGCCGGCGGGCCGCCGATCAATATCTACCTGTTGCCGCAGAAGCTGGACAAGACCGTGCTGATGGGCACCATCGCGGTATTCTTCGCGGTGGTGAACCTGGCCAAGGTGCCGGCCTATATCCAGCTTGGCCAGTTCGATACCAGCAAACTGCTGACCGCACTGGCGCTGCTGCCATTGGCGCCTATCGGCATCCGCATGGGCTTCTGGCTGCTGCAGCGCAGCAATCAGGAACTGATCTACCGGCTGTGCTACCTCTTCCTGTTCTTTACCGGCTGCAAGCTGCTCTGGGATGGTGTCCGCATGCTGTGGTTCTGAAGCTCAGGCCTGCCCCCTGATCAACTGACGCAACAGAAAGCGGCTTGGATGCACGGCCTCGGCCAGGTCTCGGGGCAGCGGCAGCGGTTCGCCGTCGACCCAGGCGGCGACCAGTTCGCCACTCAGCGGGCAGGTAACCAGACCGCGGGAGCCATGGGCGGTGTTGAGATACAGCCCCGGATACCAACGGGCCAACGTCTGCGGTTGGCGAGAGGCATCCTTGGCCAGCCCGGCATAATCTGCGCGAAAGGCGTCGGCGTCGGTCAGCGGTCCGATCAGCGGCAGATAATCCGGGGAGGTGCAGCGCAGGGCGGCCCGGGCGGTCAGTTCTGCCGGATCATGGTGTTCCGGCTGCAGCACGGTGCTGAGTGCCGGCGACAGGCTGGTCAGGATCTCCAGGTTCGACAGGTTCTCCTCGGTGCTGGGCTTGGTGTCCAGCCGGTCGAAACGGAAGCTGGCCCCCAGATGATGCTCGCCCCGGCGCGCCGGGGAAATATAGCCCTCGGCGCACAGCACCGTTTTCAGCCCGAGGCTCGCCTCGGTAGCCGGTAAATGGGTGATCTGGCCGCGAATGGATTTCAACGGCAGGTGACTGCTCTGCTGGAAGTGGCGGCTGTCAGCGGCACTGCAGATGACGGTGATGCTGGCGCTGGCAAGGCATTGGCCTTCGGTATCCAGTGCTTGCCACTGTTCCCCTTCGCGCTCCAGCCCCGCTACCGAGCGGCCGGTCAGCAGGCGGATATTGGCGTGTTGCAACAGGGCCTGGCAGAACATCGGCGGGCTGGCCCAGCCGGCGCCCGGGAAGAACAGCCCCGCGCGCTGCACGCCAAAGCCGGCGATGGCACTGGCCTGTTCCGCATCAACGCTGTGCAGAAAACTCGGCGGGTAACCCTGTTCGCCCAACTGGCGATGGCGCAGGGCTTCCTTGTCATCAGTGCTGAGCTGCAGCACACCGCAGGCTGACCAGCTGTCTTCCCCGGGTTCCAGCACCTCGTTCAACAGCCGCAGGCTATAGGCATAACTGGCTTGCACGAAGCGTGACAGCGGCGTCTGGTGCGGCGACAGCTTGGTATAGAGAATGCCCTGTGGGTTGCCGGAGGCTTCCGCTGCCGGCTTGGCGTGACGCTCGATCACGGTGACTTGCCAACCGCGGCGGGCGAGGGCGAAGGCAGTGCTGCAACCGGCCAGTCCGGCGCCGATGACCAGTGCCGTACGTGGCTGGCTGGTCAATGGGGCTGGGCGCTGATACCAGGGCGCGCTCCAACCCTGCTCCGGTGATTGTTGCAACGCCCCGGCCAGCATCTCGCGCTTGCGGCCGTAGCCCTTGACCTTGTGCATGGCAAAGCCAACCGCCTGCAAACCGCGACGGACATCACCAACGCTGGTAAAGGTCGCCACCGTGGTGTGCTGATGGGAAAGACGGGCCATCTGTTGGTAGAGAGCGGGTTGCCACATATCGGGGTTCTTCGATGGGGCGAAACCATCGAGAAACCAGGCATCGACCGAGGCATCCAGCTGGGGCAGGGTCTCCAGCAGATCGCCGACCAGCAGGGTCAGGGTGACGCGGCCATCGGCCAGGGAAAATTGCTGCCAGCCGGGCGCGAGATCGCTGTAATGGGCGAGCAGCTGTTCGGCCCAGGGCTGCAGTTCCGGCCAGAGTGCCAGGGCGCGGCGCAGGTCATCTGAGCTCAAGGGGTATTTTTCGGTGCTGACGAAATGCAGGCGGGCGTCTGCCGGTGCGAGCAGATCCCACAGTTGCCAGGCACAGAGGAAATTCAGGCCGGTGCCGAAACCGGTTTCACCGATGCAGAAGCGGGAGCCGGGCGTGAGCGCCGCCCAGCGCTGCGGCAGATCGTTGTGCTGCAGGAACACATGGCGTGTTTCCTCCAGCCCTGATTCGCGGGAGAAGTACACATCGCCGAACTGGGTGGAAAACGGCTGACCGTC
>DXBL01000099.1 GCA_019116555.1 Candidatus Pseudomonas excrementavium | reverse complement strand
AAACACCGCCCTCCTGGGGCCCGTCGAGCACCGGCTCGATGAGCTTGCTGGACCGGATCTTCGGAGCTGGCCATCAGACCACGCCCTGTCGGACGTGGGTTTACCCAGCTATCCGGCCGTCGCGGCCTGCCGTCCGGCCAGCAGTCGCAGGATGGCGTTCAGCACCAGACCATACAACGGAACGAACAACATGACGCTGATGGCAACCTTGATCACATAGTCGACAGCGGCGATCTCGATCCAGTTGGCGGCCATGAACTCATTGGTGCTGCGCCAGAACGCCACCGAGAAAAACACGAAGGTGTCGATCAGGTTACCGACGATCATCGCTGTCGTGGGTGCGATCCACCATTGCGGCAATTTGCGCAGGCGGTCAAAGACCTGGATATCCAGCAATTGGCCAACCACGTAAGCGAGGAAGCTCGCTACCGAGATGCGCAACACGAACAGATTGAACTCGGTCAGCGCCTCGACGCCGCGGAAAACCGCTTCCTGAAACAGCACCGACAGTACATAGGACACCACCAGCGCCGGCAGCATGACCCGGGCGATGACGCGGCGGGCGGCTTGTTTGCCGAGCAAGCGCACGGTCAGGTCGGTGGCCAGGAAAATGAACGGAAAGCTGAAGGCGCCCCAGGTGGTGTGCAGGCCGAACAGGGTGATCGGCAATTGAACCAGGAAGTTGCTGGCAATCACGATGAGGATGTGAAAAGCGATCAGGCAGGACAGCGCCATGCGCAGCCGCGAGGGGGATGCAGAATTCATACGTCACCTTTTTGAAGGATGGGGTTAGGGAACCCATGTCGCCGGAATGACGACGGCGCGCACTATACCGGATTGGTGCAGGGAAGGGCCAGCCTGTCGGTCGGATGGCCTTATCATTAGAAGGCACTTGCCGTGGGAGCGGCCTTGGCCGCGAAGCTTTCGGCAGACCTGTTCGCGGCCAAGGCCGCTCCCACAAGAACCGCTCCCAGCATAAGGCCAGCGCCCTGTTTGCTATGCGACAGCGCACGCCGCAGCTGGGGCGAAGGCGCCAGGGATCGGGTAATCAGAATGCATCGCGGTACTCGCGTTGCAGAAACGCCAGCAGCAGTGTGTTGACCTCTTCCGGCTTCTGACTCTGTACCCAGTGACCGCAGCGCTCGATCACATGCTGTTCGACCTTGGGAACGATCTGGGGCATGCGCTCGATAGTGAAGCTTTCCAGTTTGCCGACCGGGTCACGGTCGCCGATGATGAACAGCGCCGGTTGCTGCACCTGCTTGCCAGCCAGCTCGGCGGTGCGTTCCCAGTTGCGCTCGTAATTGCGATACCAGTTCAGCGGACCATGGAAACCATTGTCGATATAGGTTTCCACGTAGACATCGAACGCCTCCGGCGGACACCAGGCCGGTGGTACTTGCGGGTCGATGTAATCATCCAGCCAGCGCGAGTCGGCGGGTTTGTCCGATATCAGGCCATTGCCGGCGGAGGGGCGGCCGTGCATCAGGATGCGCAGTGTCCGGGGAATATCCGCCTCCAGTTCGCTCTCGGCGGGGCCGGGCTCCTGGAAGTAGAGGATATAGAGAAACTTGTCCTTGAAGCGTTCGCGCATCATCTCGATGGCTGGGCGTTTCGGTCGGCCGCCGAAGGGCACCGACATGCCGGACACCACCTTTACCCGCTCCGGCTCGTACAACGCCAGATACCAGGCGATATTCGCGCCCCAGTCATGGCCCACCATGGCGACTTCGGTGTGGCCGAAATGGTCCATCGCCGCCTGGATGTCGCTGCACAGGGTGGGAATGTCATAGGCCTCGATGGCTGCCGGCGCGCTGCTGCGGCCGTAGCCGCGCATCTCGGGGGCAAACGCCCGGTAACCGGCGTCGGCCAGGGCCTGCATCTGATGTCGCCAGGAATACCAGCATTCGGGGAAACCATGCAGCAGCCAGACGGGTTGGCCATGCGCCGGTCCGGCCACGTGCACGCTGAGCTGGATATCGTTGATGTCCAGGATATGTTGTTCGGTTTGCTGCATGGGGACGCTCTCCGCTTTTATTTGCGCCCACTATGGCAAATTCACCGCCCGCTGGCTTCTATATTGGCAGGATAAATACTGTCCGGATGGCTGGGCTTATTACCGGGAGGCGGTTCGCTGCTATTGACCGGCCGCCAGATGAAACTGTGCGCCCTCGCTTTCCAGGGGGCGCAGCTGGTCTTCACAGAAAGTCAGGGCTTCGAGCAACTGCCGGTGATTGGCGCCGGATACTTCCCGGGGGCGATTGCGTTGCAGGTGGCCGCTGAGCGCTTCGAGGGTGGTCATGCCGGTGCTGATGGGGTACCAGGCCATATCCTCGATGCTCCAGGGCAGGCCAGTTTCCGGGTCCAGCGGCAGGGGAGTGGCCTCCGCGGCAGGGATCAGGCTGGCCGCTTCCTGAAACTCCAGGGCGGTGAGATCGACAAACCGGCTCAGCGGCGTGACCCCCAGGGTCTTGCACAGAACGTCCAGACCATTCATATGCTCGGCCAGAGGCTGCAGCGTCGCGTTGTGCAGCAGGAAATGGCGTTGTTCCAGGGTGGCAAGGCGCATGGCGGACAAGGGGCGCTCCGTTAGGCTGATGGCAATGATACGGTGCCCCATGGTACTGACTTTTACCGAGCATTGGCCAATTTGCCGGCCGAGGTCTGGAATAGGGTTCCGTTGTCGGGTCAGGAGATCTCCTGCCAGCCACCACCCAGTGCCCGGTACAGATCCACCGTCGCCAGCAACCAGGCGGCGCGCTGTTGCACTAGGCTGTCCTGGCTCTGGAAGTACGAACGCTGGGTATCGAGCAGGTTCTGCAGGTCGATGGCACCGGCCTTGTAACGGGCCTGGGCCAGCTCGAAAGCCAGTTCCGATTCGGCGGTAGCCGCCTGCTGCAGTTGATACTGCCGGCGCGCCTGCTGCAGCGCACCAAGGGCGGTATCGGCATCGATCAAGGCATCCAGAATCGCCCGCTGATAGCCGATCAGCGCCTCCTGCTGGCTGGCTTCGCTGATCTCCACCTGGGCGCGCAGGCGGCCGCCATCGAAGATCGGCTGGGTCAGGCCGGCGGCCAGACTCCAGGGGTTCAACGGATTGCTGACCAGATCGGACAATGCCGAGCTCTGGGCGCCATAGCTGCCGGTCAACTGGATGCTCGGGTAGAGCGCGGCCCGTGCGGCGGTCAGGTTGGCATTGGTGGCGAGCAAACGCTGCTCGCTGGCACGGATATCCGGGCGGCGATTGAGCAGTTCCGATGGCAGACCGGCGCCGGGTTCGGGTACGGTGATGTCGGTCATGGCGGGCAGCGCACCGGGCACAAAATCCGGTCCCTGGCCCAGCAGCAGGGCCAGGCTGTTGCGCAGTTGCAGGGTCTGTTGCTCCAGCGCCGGCAGATTCGCGCGCAGTTGGGCGACCAGTGCCCGCTGCTGACTGACAGCCAGGCTGTCATCGGCGCCGAAGCGGTAGCGCGCTTCGACGATATTCAGCACCTGCTCGGCGGCGGCCAGGTTGTCCCGGGCCAACTGCAGGCGTGCCTGATTCTCCACCAACTGGAACCAGCTGCGGGCCACGCTGGCATCGGTGGTGATGGCCAGCGCTTCCAGATCGTAGCGGCTGGCGTTGAGGTTGGCAGCAGCTGCTTCGACGGCGGCGCGGTTGCGGCCCCAGAAGTCGATTTCGTAACTGGCATTCAGGCTGGCATTGAAACCACTGCTGACATTGCCGTCGCCACTGTTGCCACCGCGGCGGCCGCTGGCGCTGCCGTCAACGCTCGGGAGGAGCGTGGCGCCGGTCTGGCGCAGCTGGGCATCGGCCTGCAACAGCCGCGTCGCCGCGCTGGCCAGATCCAGGTTGCCGGCCCGTGCCTGGGCCATCAGCCGGGATAATTGCGGCGTGTCGTATTGGGTCCACCAGCGGGCTTCCGGCCAGACCGAGGAGTCCGCTGCCTGGTTCCACTGCGCCGGTGGCTGCACATCGGTCTGCGGCACAGGCGTGGCCAGGCTGCAGCCGGCCAGCAGGACGGCGAGGGCAAGGGGGAAAAATTGTCTAGTCCGCACTGAGAGCCACCACTGGATCAAGATGGGCTGCCTTGTGGGCAGGCATGAAACCGAAAATCAGACCGGTCGCGAAAGCGCAGCCGAAGGCCAGCAGCACCGGGCCGGCGGTGAACTGGATCGGCGTGCCGAAGTACTGCAGCATGCTGGCAAAGCCCAGCCCGATGACCACGCCAATGGCGCCGCCGATGGCCGAGACCACCATGGCCTCGACAATGAACTGCTGCAGGATATTGCGCGTGCGCGCCCCGGTGGCCATGCGGATGCCGATTTCCCGGGTGCGCTCGGATACGTTCACCAGCATGATATTCATCACCCCGATACCGCCGACCAACAGAGAAATGGCGGCAATCGAGCCGAGCAGCATGGTGAAGGTATCCTGGGTGCTGGCGACGCTTTCCAGCAGTGAAGCCATATTGCGGATCTGGAAGTCCTCGATCCCCGAATGGTTGGCCATCACCGCCTGGCGTACCGCTTCCTGGGTGGCATCGGACAGGCTCAGGTCGTCGATCAACACGCTCACGCTGCTCAGGTGGCGGGAGCCGATCAGCCGGTTGCCGGCGGTATTCAGCGGCACGAACACCACGTCATCCTGATCCTGTCCCCAGGGGGTGGCGCCTTTTTCCTGCATCACGCCGATAATCAGAAAGGGCACGTTGCGGATCAGCATGTATTGCCCGAGGGGATCGGCGTCGCCATACAGGTTGGTGGCGACAGTCCGGCCAATCACCGCGACCGCGGCGTAGCGGCGGTTGTCGTCGTCATTGATGAATACCCCCGAGGCGACCGGCCAGCTCTTGGCCAGCGGGTAGTCGGCGGTGGTACCAGTGATCTGGGTCTGGGCGTCGGTATTGCCGGCGCGTACCGTGGCGCGGGTATCGGCTTCGGGCACCGCGGCAACCACATTGTCCACCCGCGCCGCGACGATGGCATCCTCGGGCGTCAGGGTGTTGGTGGTACCATCGGCGGAACGGCGGGTATTGGGCGCGCCGGGGCGGATCAACAGCAGGTTGGTGCCCATGTCGCTGATGCGCTCGACCACATCCTGGCGCGCACCATTGCCCACCGCCAGCATGACCACCACCGAGGCCACGCCGATGACGATGCCCAGCAGTGTCAGCACGGTGCGGAACAGGTTGGCCTTCAGCGCACGCAATGCCATGCGTACGGCTTCGTTGATATCGCCGAAGGCGGCCAGACCTTGTTTGCGCGCGGGGCGGGGCGGCGCTGCCTCGACCTGCGCAGCCGGGCTCGGCTGGCGGCCGCTGTCATGAATGATGCGGCCATCGCGAATTTCGATCAGGCGGTCGGCATGACTCGCGACTTCCCGGTCGTGGGTGATGACGATTACGGTCTTGCCCCGGGCGTGCAGGTCCTTGAGCAACTGCAACACGTCGTGGCCGCTCTTGCTGTCGAGTGCGCCGGTGGGCTCATCGGCCAGCAGGATGCGCGCATCGTTCATCAGCGCCCGGGCGATGGACACACGCTGCTGCTGGCCGCCGGACAACTGGCTGGGGCGATTCTGTAGCCGCTCACCCAGGCCCAGGCTGGTGAGCAATTCCTCGGCGCGGGCATGGCGCGCATCCCGCGGCAGGCCGGCATAAATAGCGGGCACTTCCACGTTCTCGGTGGCATTGGCCGAGGAGATCAGGTGATAGCTCTGGAAGATGAAGCCGAAGGTGCGGCTGCGCAGGCTGGCCAGTTGGTCGCTGTCCAGTTGAGCAATATCCTCGCCCTCGAACAGGTAGCGCCCGGTGGTGGGCTGGTCCAGGCAGCCGAGCAGATGCATCAGGGTCGACTTGCCGGAACCGGAGGCGCCCATGATGGCGACGAACTCGCCGGCATGGATATCCAGAGCGACATCGTGCAGCACGGTGGTCGACAGCTCGCCGTTGCGGTAGGTCCGGCCGATGCCTTCGAGGCGGATCAATGGCTCGCTCATCAGAACCTCGGCCGGCGCTGGCCGCGCTCAGCAGGCGGCGGCGTGCTGGGGCCGCCCGAGATGACCACCTCATCGCCTGCCTCGAGCCCTTCGAGTACTTCAGCGCTGACCCGGGTCATGGTGCCGACGCGTACGACCCGGTGCTGCGGCACACCGTTCTCCAGTACCCGGACTGAATAACGTTGATCGGCGCCGCTGCCAGGGCCGCGCTGCAGTGGCTTCAGGGCGGAGACGGGAATAGTCAATACGTTATCGGCGGCGGCCTTGACGAAGAACACCTGGGCGCTCATCTGCGGCAGCAGCTTGCCGTCGGGGTTGGGCACATCGAACAGGGCATTGAACAGCACCACGTTGTTGACGACTTCCGGGGTCGGCAGGATCTGCCGCAGGATGCCCTCACGGCGCACATCGGGCTGACCGAGGGTGGTGAACCAGACCGGCATACCGACCTGCAGCTGGGTGATGTCCGCCTCCGACACCTGGGTGCGCACGGTCATGGTGCTCAGATCGGCAATCTGCACGATGATGGGTGCGGTCTGGTTGGCGTTCAGGGTCTGGCCCTGGTTGGCCAGTTGATCGACCACGGTGCCGGTCATGGGTGCATAGATGCGGGTATAGCTGAGGTCGGCCCTGGCTTCCTTGAGCTGGGATTCCAGCTGGCGGATCTGCGCCTTGAGCGCAGCGATCTGGGCGGTGGCCGAGCGCAGGGTCGCATCGGCCTGTTCCACTGATTCCTGGCTGGTCGCGTCGAGCTTGATCAGGTTGCGCTGGCGCTCGGCCTGCAGCCGGGCCAGTACCTGGGTGGCTTCGCGATCGGCGAGCTGGGCCTGGAGATTCTCCAGCTGGGCTTCGGTGGCCTCGACCTTGGCCAGGTAGATGGTCGCGTCGATCTCGGCCAGCAACTGGCCTTCCTCGACCTGCTCGCCTTCCTCGACGTGCAGCTTCTCCAGCTGGCCGGATACCTGGGTACCGACGTCCACATAATTGAGCGGCTCCAGCGTGCCCAGGGCAGTGACGCTGTCCTCGATATCGCCGCGTTCAACCGGGGCGGTAACCAGCTCCGGCCCCTTGTTGTCCGGCGCCAGCCAGAAGAACCAGAGCAATGCAGCCACCACCGCCAGCACGGCGAACAGCCACAAAAAACGTCTGGAAGATGCCATAGGTAATTCCTTGAATCGAATCGGGGAGCAATGGCGCAGAGTTTACCGAGGCGCACTGTCAATCGGGGCAGCGGCTGGGTAAAGAAACTGTAAAGCCTGGAAGTGTTAGGGCAGGCGCGAGTTTACCGTCGTGGTAACCGCAACGTCTCCCATCAATGCAGAATCCATGGAAGGCCGGGTTCCATCCCGGCCAGCGGGGCTGCCTGAGCCCCCTTTGGTCGAGATGGAGCTCGACCGGGTCACGTTGACCTTCCATGAGGCGCCGGCGAGCATCTCGACGCCATCATCACTCCAGCCAGCGATACAGCGTCCGGCGAGTGATGCCGAGGATATCGGCGGCGCGGCGTTTGTTGCCGCCGGTGGCCTGGACCACCTGGTGGATGTACTGGCGCTGCACGGTTTCCAGGGTGGGCATGCCTTCCGGATCGCCGCTGACCGGTGGTGGCGTTGCCGGCCGGCTGGTGGTGGGTGAGGGGAGCGACTGGCCGGCGGGCTGCTCGCAGATACGCTGGGGCAGATGGCGCACTTCGATCAGCGGGGTGTCGCAGAAGGTGGCGGCGCGCTCCACGGCGTTCTGCAGTTCGCGCACGTTACCGGGGAAAGCGTAGCGTTGCAGCATGGCCAGCGCGTCGTCGCTGAAGCCCTTGATGCGGCGCTGCTGGCGGGCATTGAAACGGGTCAGGAAGAACTCCGCCAGGCGCTGGATATCGTCGCCCCGGGCGCGCAGCGGTGGCACCTGCAGGGCAAAGGTTTCCAGCCGATAGAACAGATCCTCGCGGAAGCTGCCGTCGGCCACGGCGTCGGTCAGGTTGCGGTTGGTGGCACCGATGATACGCACGTCGAGCTGGATCTCATGATCGCTGCCCACCGGGCGCACCTTGCCGTCCTGCAG
>DXBL01000098.1 GCA_019116555.1 Candidatus Pseudomonas excrementavium | reverse complement strand
TGGCCACCTTTGCGGAGGCGGCGGTGGCCGCGGAACCTGCAGCATGCTGACCCTGGACCTGCTGCGCCATGGTGAGACCGAGCGCGGTGGCGGCTTTCGCGGCAGCCTGGATGATCTGCTGACGCCGGTGGGGTGGCAACAGATGCGGGATGCCACCGCACAACCGGACAACTGGGATGCGATCATCAGTTCACCGTTGCGCCGCTGTGCCGATTTCGCCTTCGAGCTGGCGCAGCAATGCCGTGCGCCGCTGGTACTGCTGGATGATCTGCGTGAGCTGCATTTCGGTGACTGGGAAGGGCGCCATGCCAGCGAGCTGATGGCCGAGCATGCCGAGGATCTGGGGCGTTTCTGGGCCGATCCCTATCAATTCTGCCCACCGGGTGGCGAACCGCTGGTGCTGTTCGAACAGCGGGTGCTGGCCGCCATCGAGGAGCTGGCACAGCGTCGCGCCGGTGAGCATCTGCTGCTCGTGACTCACGGTGGGGTCATGCGGCTGCTGATGGCCAGAGCGCGGGGGCTGGCGCGCCAGGACCTGCTGCAGGTGGAAGTGGCCCATGGGCAGCGACTGCGCATTCAGCTCGACGAACCGGGGAGGCTGCGCGAATGCCCCTATTGATCGCCCTGCAATTTCTGACCCGGCTGCCGGTCCGTTTGCCGCGCCTGCCAGTCCCGGAAGAAAACGGCCGCTCGTTGTTGTGGTATCCACTGGTAGGCTTGCTGCTGGGAGCAGCCCTGTTGCTGGTCAGATGGCTGCTGGGAGATGTCTCGATCTGGCTGCAGGCAGCACTGCTGTTGACCCTCTGTGTCTGGCTCAGTGGTGGGCTGCATCTGGATGGCCTGGCCGACACGGCCGACGCCTGGGTCGGCGGCTATGGCGACCGCGAGCGCACCCTGGCCATCATGAAGGACCCGACCTGTGGCCCCATTGGCGTCATCAGCCTGGTGCTGGTATTGCTGATCAAATTCGCCGCGCTGGTGGCGTTGCTGGAGGTTGGGCAGTGGGGCGCATTGCTGCTTGCGCCCTGGCTGGGACGCTGGGTATTGCCGTTATTGCTGTTCACTACCCCTTATGTGCGCCCCGGCGGGTTGGGTGATGTACTCGCGCGGCATATGCCGCGCCGCAGTCTGCCGTTGTTGCTCTGCCTGCACGCCCTGGGCATGTTGCTGTTCGGCTGGGTGGGGCTGATGGCATTGATGGTGGCGCTGCTGGTCGTATGGGTGGTGCGTTACTACCTGTGCGAACGTCTCGGCGGCACCACGGGCGATACCGCCGGGGCGCTGGTGGAGCTGGTCGAAACCGCTGCGCTGATAGCCTGTGCCGTGGTCGCTGGCACGGCCGCCTGAACTTTTCCCGACGACGTTCATCTGACTGTAATGCAGGGGCCATAAGGTGATTATGTGACTTCACCCCTGCAACAGGGAAACGGAGGAATAACAAGATGAACGAATACGAAGAAGAACTGCTGGAACAACGCGCCCAGGACTGGGATCACGACGTGGAAGATGCGCAGGAGATGTAGAGCGAACTGCCTGAACAGCTCAAACCGTGGGAGCGGCGAAACCGTGGGAGCGGCCTTGGCCGCGAAGGCTTTGCCTCACCTGCAAGCATTTCACCAGCCGGCACCCGTTCGCGGGCAAGCCCGCTCCCACAAGACTCCTTCAAGATTCAGTACTCAATCCATTCCCGGTCTATCGTTCTGCCTGGCCACTACCTCCCGGCCCTGCCGACGATACTGCCCCGGTGCTACGCCGGTCCAGCGCTTGAACGCCCGTTGAAACGCTGCAGGCGATGAAAACCCCAGCAGGAACGACACTTCCCCCAGCGCCGTTTCCGTATCACGGATATAACTGACCGCCAGATCCCGCCTGATTTCATCGATGATGTCCTGAAACCGCGTGCCGTCCTCGATCCGCAGGCGGCGGCGTAATGTCCAGCCGGGCAACCCCAGTTGACGGGCCACTTCATCCAGTGTCGGCAACCGACTGTGCAGCTGCGGCGATACGATTTCTTCTACCCGTTCCCGCAGGCGGCGGTGCCGCGTCAGTTCCCGCAACTGCTGATCACATAGCGTCAACAACTGTTCATGGGTTGTTGCTGCGTGCTGCACCGGCTGCAATTCCAGGCTGGCCGGTTCCCATAACAGTTGGTTGTGCTGCTGTTCGAACAGCACCGGGCAGCCGAACAGCGCTTCGTACCGCGCGGCGTACTCCGGAGCGGGAAACTCGATATGCACTTCGCGCAGGCGGGCGGCGCCTGCAGTCAGTTGCCGGGCCAGCTGAAGCCGCGAAGCCAGAGCCGAGTCCACCACGAACAGGTTGAAGGCGTTGTAGGGACTGATCGAGTAGAAGCGGGTGGCCGGCGCCTGGAAACTGGAATGCCCCCGGTAGTTCTGGCTGACCAGACGCTCGAAGCGAACCAGAATCTCGAATGCCTGTCCCAGCGTCGGCGCGCATTGGGCGGTGACGCCCGGCAGGCCGAGGTGGGTGGGTTCACTGTGCAAGCCCATCAGCAGGCCGAAGTCGGCCCGGTCGCTGAGCTGGATCGCGGCGTGCCCCAGGCGCATGAACCGGGGGATGCTGATCCGTGCGCCAGCCTGGCTCAGCAGGGCCGGGCTGATGCGGTAACGGCGCAGCAGGGGTTCGGGATCATGGCCGAGGCTGCCCAGCGCAGCTTGCAGGCTGTAGAGATAGCCGACCGAGAGGTCACCGAGTTTCATCGCTGCTCCTTTCCGCTCCCACAAAGCCTTATACAGGCCCCAGGCAGAGAGTGTTTGTCCAAAAGTAGAATGTAACCCAGGGTTATGAAAATGTCATTTGAGGTGATTGAGCGCTGGCGGTGCTCGGCCTATTGTCAGCTCCATACCAAAGCCGGACGATGAACCGGCAGCCTGATGATGATCTTTTGGAGCACGAGCATGACCGCACAGACTCTCTACCCCCATATGCTGGCCCCGCTGGACCTGGGCTTTACCACCCTGCGCAACCGGGTACTGATGGGCTCCATGCATACCGGCCTGGAAGAACGCCCGCAGGGCTTCGAGCGCATGGCGGCCTTCTTCGCCGAGCGGGCCCGTGGCGGCGTCGGGTTGATCGTCACCGGCGGCTTCGGTCCCAACACCGAAGGCAGTGTCGGCAAGGGCGCGGCCAAGCTGAGCACACCTGAAGAGGCCGAACAGCACAAGGTGGTGACCCAGGCGGTGCACGAGGCGGGTGGCAAGATCTGCATGCAGATCCTGCATGCCGGTCGCTATGCCTTCACCCCAGAGCAGGTGTCGGCCAGCCCGGTGCAGTCGCCGATCAACCCGTTCACCCCGAAGGAGTTGGACGAGGCCGGTATCGAGAAGCAGATCAGCGATTTCGTCAACTGCGCAGCGCTGGCGCAGGTCGCCGGTTATGACGGTGTGGAAATCATGGGTTCGGAAGGCTACTTCATCAACCAGTTCCTGGTGGAAAGAGTCAACCAGCGTACCGACCGCTGGGGCGGCAGCTACGAGAACCGCATGCGCCTGCCGCTGGAAATTGTCCGCCGGGTGCGGGCAGCGGTCGGTCCTGAGTTCATCATTATCTACCGACTGTCGATGCTGGATCTGGTCGAGGACGGCAGCAACTGGGATGAAGTGGTACTGCTGGCAAAGGAAATCGAGAAAGCCGGCGCAACCATCATCAATACCGGTATCGGCTGGCACGAGGCGCGCATCCCGACCATCGCCACCAAGGTGCCGCGGGCGGCCTTTACCAAGGTGACCGCACGGCTCAAGGGTGAGGTGTCCATTCCGCTGATCACCACCAACCGCATCAATACCCCCGAAGTGGCGGAGCAGGTACTGGCTGCCGGCGATGCGGACATGGTGTCCATGGCCCGCCCGTTCCTGGCTGATCCCGAGTTCATCAGTAAGGCGGCGGCTGGCCGCGCCGACGAGATCAACACCTGCATCGGCTGCAACCAGGCGTGTCTGGATCACACCTTCAGCGGCCGCCTGACCAGCTGCCTGGTCAATCCGCGCGCCTGCTACGAGACCGAGCTGAATTACATTCCAGTACACACCGGCAAGCGGATTGCTGTGGTCGGTGCCGGCCCGGCAGGTCTGGCGGCGGCGACCGTGGCGGCCGAGCGTGGTCACGCGGTGACGCTGTTCGATGCGGCATCCGAAATCGGGGGCCAGTTCAATGTCGCCAAGCTCATTCCCGGCAAGGAAGAGTTCTACGAAACCCTGCGCTATTTTGCCAAGCGTATCGAGACCACCGGGGTGCAGCTCAAGCTCAATACCCGAGTTGAAGCTGCGGATCTGGCGGAGTTCGACGAAGTGATCCTGGCCACCGGGATCGTGCCGCGCACTCCGGCCATCCCCGGTGTCGAACACCCGAAGGTCATCAGTTACCTGGATGCGATCCTGCAGCGTAAACCGGTAGGACAGAAGGTCGCGGTGATCGGGGCCGGCGGCATCGGCTTCGATGTGTCCGAATTCATCTGCCATGCCGGCGACAGCACCAGTACCGACACCGGGCTGTTCTGGAAGGAATGGGGGATCGATCCCGAGCTGCAGGCCCGTGGGGGTATCGCTGGCGTACAGCCACAACCGCATCCCCCTGCCCGTGAGGTCTTTCTGCTGCAGCGCAAGGCCAGCAAGGTCGGCGCCGGGCTGGGCAAGACCACCGGCTGGATCCACCGGGCCGGTCTGGCCAGCAAACAGGTGAAGATGCTCAACGGTGTCGAGTACCTGCAGGTTGATGATCAGGGGCTGCATATCCGCCGGGGCGACGAGACCAGCGTATTGCCGGTCGATACCATCATCCTCTGCGCCGGCCAGGAGCCGCTGCGCGAGCTGCAGGAAGGAGTGCAGGCGGCCGGCAAGCCAGTGCATCTGATCGGCGGTGCGGATGTGGCCAGCGAGCTGGATGCCAAGCGTGCCATCGACCAGGGCTCGCGCCTGGCCGCGGCCCTGTAACTGCCAAGTTCGTCACAAGCTGGAAATCAACGTTTCCCCAAAGGGTTCGGGGCGGATGCAATCGCCCCGAAAAAAGGGCAAAGTTGGAGGGCTGATAATAACCCCAAGGGACAGACCGATGAACGCAAGTGAGATGGGCAGAATACAGAAGCCGTTGCTGACCGAGGCGGTAATGTTTTTTTCTGAACATGGCATCTCGCGGGAAATGCTGTTCCCTGAGTTTGAAGCACTGCTCGATGGGCTGGTCGCTGCACCGGAGTGTGCCGATGAGACCGTCGAGGCGGTGTTTCTGCAGATCAATCACCGCCTGCACGTACGTGCAGCGGTGTTCTTCACCCTCGATTTCGATCTTGACGGTCAGGTGAGCCGGTTGTGGAACATGCCGCTGCGGCATCTGGCGGAAAAGGCCGGTCGGGGGCCGGATATGGGCGGTGGGCCCATTCGCTTGTCCTGTCTCGGCTTCTGCAACACCAATGAATACCGCGCCGGCATGTGGAAGCCGCGCCAGCGCAACGGCAAGGCCGACCTGAGCCTGATCAAGCAGGCGGTTACCGGTAATGCCCTGGGTATCATCGGTGAAGACGAGGAGGCCCGGGCCGTGCTGGCCACGGATAATCTGCAGGTCGTCGCCGAGGATGCCTGGTATGGTGGCAATCCGGTGCCACTGGCCGGCGATGCCGACGCGCAGACGGATCTGGCCGCCGAGCTGGAATCCCTGAGAACCGCCCATGCGGGCGAAGTCACCGAATACCTGCGACAGATTACCGAGTTGCACAGTCGGCTCAGCGTGCAGGAACAGATCCACCGGCAGCAGTCGGAAAACCTGCGCATCCAACATGCCGAACAGTTGTCGGTTGCCCAGGGCGAGTTGCTGGATATCAAGCATGAACTGGCCGAGCAGCAGAAAATCAATGCGGCGCTGCGCCGCGAAGTGAGTCGGTTGCAGAATCGAACGGCGGCTGATACCGAATAGACTGCTACGCCGCCTGAACCTCTGCGCGCGGCGATGCCGCGTGCTTCAGAGGCTCCGTGTATTTGCCAGAACCCCGCTGGCTGCGGATAATTGAACCACTCTCCGTGCTTCAAGGAGCCGGTACAGAAGCGTTCAGAGCTTCTTGAAACCCTGGTGCGGAATTTCTCAGCCAAACATAGCGAGTGGTGTATGGAGCATTTCCGCAATATCGGATTGATCGGACGTCTGGGCAGTGGCCAGGTCGTGGATACCGTGCGACGGCTCAAGCGTTTCCTGCTGGACAATGGCCACACCGTAGTGCTGGAAGATGCCGTGGCCGACTTGCTGCCGGGGCATCAGTTGCAGGTGTGTACCCGCAAGATGATGGGCGAGATCTGCGATCTGGTGATCGTCGTCGGCGGTGACGGCAGCCTGCTGGGAGCGGCCCGGGCGCTGTGCCGCTTCGACGTACCGGTACTGGGCGTGAACCGTGGCGGGCTGGGCTTTCTGACCGATATTTCCCCGGACGAGCTGGAAGAGCGGGTCGGTGACGTGCTGGCCGGCAAATACCTGGTCGAGTCGCGCTTTCTGCTCGACGCCTTCGTCTGCCGGGACGACGAGCAGCTGGGCAGCAGCGAAGCACTGAATGACGTGGTGCTGCATCCGGGCAAGTCGGCGCGGATGATCGAGTTCGAACTGCATGTGGATGGTCAGTTCGTCTACAGCCAGAAGTCCGACGGCCTGATCGTGGCGACCCCCACCGGGTCCACCGCCTACTCCCTGTCCGCCGGCGGGCCGATCATGCATCCCAAGCTGGATGCGGTGGTACTGGTGCCGATGTTCCCCCATACCCTGTCCAGCCGGCCCATCGTGGTCGACGGCAACAGCGAGCTGCGGGTGCGCATTTCCAAGCAGAACGGTATCTACCCCCAGGTCAGTTGCGACGGTCAGGTACATATTGCCTGCGCGCCGGGGGATACCCTGATCATCCGCAAGAAGCCGCAGAAACTGCGATTGATCCATCCGCTGGACCATAATTTCTATTCCATCTGCCGCAGCAAGCTGGGCTGGAGTAGTCGCCTGACGGAGCGATGAACATGGCGGCAGAGCATCGGCGCGGATACGACATCATCGGTGACATACACGGCTGCGCGCGCACCCTGGAAGCCCTGCTGGAGCAGATGGGCTACGCCAGAATCAGCGGCACCTGGCGACACCCGCAACGCCAGGCGTTGTTTCTCGGTGACATCATCGATCGTGGACCGCGTATCCGCGAAGCGCTGCACCTGGTGCGCGACATGGTCGAGGCGGGTGCGGCGCGCTGCATCATGGGCAACCACGAATTCAATGCGCTGGGTTGGGTAACGCCGGCGCCCGCTGGCAGTGGCAAGCAGTACGTGCGCGACCATACCGATCGCAACCGTCGGCAGATCCAGGCCACGCTGGACCAGTTCGCCACCCGGCAGGCCGAATGGGACGACTTCATCGATTGGTTCTGGACCCTGCCACTGTTTCTCGATATGGGGGATTTCCGTCTGGTACATGCCTGCTGGGACGCCGAGCTGATCGAGTCCTTTCAGGCGCAGTATCCCGATGCCTGCCCGGATATCGACTTCCTGCAGGCGTCAGTGGAACGTGACGGCTTTGCCGATCAGGTATTCGATCGCCTGCTGCGGGGTACCGGCATGCCGTTGCCCCATGGCCTGACCATGACCGGGCGCGATGGCTTCACCCGTGCCATGTTCCGCACCAAGTTCTGGGAGGAAGCGCCGGAAACCTACGGTGATATCGTCTTCCAGCCTGACGGTCTGCCCGAACATATTGCCATCCGCCCGTTGACCGACCGGCAGAAGGCCGAGCTGCTGATCTACGGCGCCGAGGAGCCACCGTTGTTCGTAGGCCATTACTGGCAGGATGGTGAGCCGCGCGCCATCCGGGACAACCTGGCGTGCCTGGATTACAGCGCGGTCAAGTTCGGCAAGCTGGCTGCTTACCGCTGGAGCGGCGAAACGCAGCTGCTGCGCGACCACTTCGTCTGGGTGAATGTGAGATGAGCATGTATCGCGCCTTGCAATGCCGGCTGGATGAGGACCTGAGCAGCCTGACCCATTTTCTCCGGGCGCGGGGTGTGGCGCACCGGATCACCGAGGAGCGTGGTCAGCAGGTGATCTGGACGCGCGATGAGGCGGATGCAGTCATCGTCCGCGGCCTGTATGCCCAGGGCGTACCGGAATCGACCGTCGAATCAACGTCATCCGCTGCCAGGCCGCCGCGGCTGGCCTGGCAGCGGATGGCGCGGCTGATCCCGGTCACCCTGCTGATATTGCTGATGACTGCAGTGGTCGCGCTGATCACCGGGCTGGGCAGCAACATCCAGACCGTCATCCTGTTTACCTTCACTCCCGTTACGCCGAACGGCTACATCACCGCTGCGCCGGACATGGGCCAGTGGTGGCGCTTGGTGGCGCCGATGTTCCTGCATTTCGGCTGGCTGCATCTGGCATTCAATGCCCTGTGGTACTGGGAGCTGGGCCGGCGTATCGAGTTGCGCTCCGGTGGCTGGTGGCTGCTCGGGCTGACCTTGTTGTTCGCGCTGGTCTCCAATATCGCCCAGTGGTTGTTCGGCGGGCCGGCGCTGTTTGGCGGTTTGTCGGGAGTGCTCTATGGCCTGCTGGGCTATTGCTGGCTGTATCAGACGCTGGCGCCGAACGTGCATTTCGACCTGCCCCGGGGCGTGGTGGTAATGATGCTCGGCTGGCTGGTGCTGTGCCTGTCCGGTGTGGTGACCATGCTCGGCTTCGGCGCCATTGCCAACGCCGCCCATGTCGGTGGACTGGCCGTCGGCTGCCTGTGCGGCGCGATCGCCGGTGGTCTGCAGCGCAGGCGCTGAGAGGGTACAATACGCGGTTAACGAATCATGCTCCGGAGAACCCATGAATACCTTTATCGACATGCTGCGCAATATCTCTCCCGAGGTGTACGAAAGCCTCAAGCAGGCCATCGAGTTGGGCAAGTGGTCTGATGGCCGCAAGCTGACCCAGGAGCAGAAAGAGTTGTGCCTCCAGGCGATCATCGCCTGGGAAATGGACAATCTGCCGGAAGAACAGCGCACCGGCTACATCGGCCAGACCTGCAAGAACCAGGCGAAGGCACCGACCAACCTTGACGAGTCCCTGTTCGCCCCGGCCAAAGGCACCCTGCACTGATGTCGTTCGTCAGTGGTGAAGGCAGCATCCGCAAGCTGCTTGGGGCCCTGGGTGAACCCGTCGACTACAGCCTGCCCCTGGGCGAGCAGGCCGTGCCGCTCAACGAGATGCTGGGCCGCACGGTACGGCTGCAGGCACTGGGCGAGATCCATTGCATGCACTGCGGCCGGCGCACCAAGAAGAGTTACAGCCAGGGTTACTGCTACCCCTGCATGACCAAGCTGGCCCGCTGCGACGTCTGTATCGTCAGCCCCGAGCGCTGTCACTACGAACTGAACACCTGCCGCGAACCGGCCTGGGGCGAGCAGTTCTGCATGACCGACCATATCGTCTATCTGGCCAACTCCTCGGGACTGAAGGTCGGCATTACCCGCGCCACCCAAATCCCGACCCGCTGGATCGACCAGGGTGCCAGTCAGGCGCTGCCGATCCTGCGGGTGGCGACCCGTCAGCAATCCGGGCTGGTGGAAGACCTGCTGCGTCAGAACGTGGCCGATAAGACCAACTGGCGTGCGCTGCTGCGCGGTGAGCCGGAACCTATCGATTTGTTGGCCGAGCGTGACCGGTTGCTGGACGGTGCCCGCGAAGGCCTTGAAGCCTTGCAGGGGCGCTTCGGTCTGCAGGCCATCCAGCCGCTGCCCGACGCCCAGGTGCAGGACATCCGCTATCCGGTGCTGGAATACAGTGCCAAGCCGCAATCGGCCAACCTGGACAAGGAGCCGGTATTGGAAGGCACCTTGCTGGGCATCAAGGGTCAATATCTGTTGCTGGATACCGCGGTCATCAATATTCGCAAATACACTGCCTACACTATGGCTTTCAGTGTGTCCTGAGGAGTCTTCCATGCGTACAGAACAACCCACGACCATCCACCTCACGGACTACAAGCAGCCCGACTATCTGATCGATGAAACCCACCTGACCTTCGAGCTGTTCGAGGATCATGCGCTGGTACATAGCCGTCTGGCGATGCGCCGCAATGCTGCAGGGGAGGGCGCGCTACCGCCGCTGCTGTTGCATGGTCAGGAGCTGGCCTTGCAGAGCGTGGCCCTGGACGAACAGACACTGACCGCCGATGTCTGGCAGGTGGACGAGTCCAGCCTGACGCTGCAGCCGGTGGCGCGGGAGTTCGAGCTGGCCATCACCACCCGTATCGAGCCGCAGAACAATACTGCGCTGGAAGGTCTGTACAAGTCCGGGGGCATGTTCTGCACCCAGTGCGAGGCCGAAGGCTTTCGCAAGATCACCTATTACCTGGACCGCCCGGATGTGATGAGCCGTTTCACCACCACGGTGATGGCCGATCGCGGGAGCTATCCGGTGCTGCTGTCCAACGGCAACCTGATCGCCAGCGGCGAGCATGAGGGCGGCCGGCACTGGGCGACCTGGGAAGATCCCTTCCCCAAACCGGCTTACCTGTTCGCTCTGGTGGCCGGCGATCTGTACCGTATCGATGACAGCTTCACCACCATGAGCGGCCGGGAAGTCGAGCTGCGCATCTACGTCGAGCCGGAAAACCAGGAGCAATGCGGCCATGCCATGGACAGCCTGAAGCGCTCCATGCGCTGGGACGAGGAGGTCTATGGCCGCGAATACGACCTGGATATCTTCATGATTGTCGCGGTCAACGATTTCAATATGGGCGCCATGGAAAACAAGGGGTTGAACATCTTCAACTCCAGTTGCGTGCTGGCCCACCCCGATACCGCCACCGACATGGCCTTCCAGCGGGTCGAGGCGGTCGTCGCCCACGAGTACTTCCACAACTGGTCCGGCAACCGGGTCACCTGCCGTGACTGGTTCCAGCTGTCGCTGAAGGAAGGCTTCACGGTGTTCCGCGATGCCGAATTCAGCGCCGACATGAACTCGCGCACGGTCAAGCGCATCGAGGATGTCACCTTCCTGCGGGCCAACCAGTTCGCCGAAGACGCAGGCCCGATGGCCCATCCGGTACGGCCGGACTCCTATATGGAAATCTCCAACTTCTACACCCTGACCATCTATGAGAAGGGCGCGGAAGTGGTACGCATGCTGCACACCTTGCTGGGTGCCGAGGGGTTCCGCAAGGGTACTGACCTGTACTTCGAGCGTCATGATGGCCAGGCGGTGACCTGCGATGATTTCATCGCCGCTCTGGAAGATGCCAACGGCGTGGATTTCACCCAGTTCAAGCGCTGGTACAGCCAGGCCGGTACCCCGGTGCTGCAGGTGGATGGCCGCTATGATGCGGCGACGTCCACCTTCCAGTTGCTGTGCCGGCAGAGTTGCCCGGCGACCCCGGGGCAGACGGAAAAGCTGCCCTTCGTGATTCCCCTGCGCCTGGCGCTGCTGGACGGTGAGGGTCGGGAAATACCGCTGCAGCTGGCCGGTGAAGCCGAGGCCCGCGGTACGGAAACCGTGTTGGCGGTGACCGAGGCCGAGCAACTGTTCGTGTTCGAGAATGTCAGCGAGGAACCGCTGCCATCGTTGCTGCGCGGCTTCTCGGCGCCGGTCAAGCTGATCTACCCCTATTCCCGGGATGATCGGGTGTTCCTTGCAATGCATGATCCGGACGGCTTCAATCGCTGGGAGGCGGCGCAGTCGCTGGCAGTGGATGTGCTGCAGGGGCTGATCGAGATTCACCGGGCTGGCCGGCCGCTGCTGCTGGATCAGCGTCTGCTGGACGTGCATCGGGCAGTACTGGCCGATGACCGCCTCGACCCGGCGATGGTCGCTGAAATCCTGCGTCTGCCCTCGGAGGCGTATCTGGTCGAGTTGGCCGAGGTGGCTGATGTCGAGGCCATTCATCATGTCCGCGAGTGGGTGCGGCGGGAACTGGCGACCGCATTGGCTGACACCATGTGGTCGCGATTCCGGCAACTGGGTGAGGGTGCCGGTGGTTACCGTGCCGATGCTGACTCCATGGCGCGCCGCAGTCTGCGCAACACACTGCTTGGCTATCTGATGTTGACCGAGGCGCCGGGAGCGTTGTCGGTGTGTGTGCAGCAGTTCGTCGAAGCCGGCAACATGACCGACCGTCAGGCGGCACTGGTGGCCCTGGTCAACTCCTCCCATGAGCAGCAGAAACATGCCGCCCTGGCAGAGTTTGCCCAACGCTGGAGCGACTACCCGCTGGTCATGGATCAATGGTTCAGCATCCAGGCTGCGAGCCCGCTGCCTGGCGGCCTGGAACGAGTGCAGGGACTGATGAAACACCCCGCATTCACCCTGCGCAACCCGAACAAGGTACGGGCGCTGATCGGTGCCTTCGCCAATCAGAACCTGGCCAACTTCCACCGTGCCGATGGGGCCGGCTATCGCTTCATTGCGGATCGGATCATCGAGTTGAATCAGCTCAACCCGCAGATCGCTTCGCGCATGCTGACGCCGCTGACCCGCTGGCGCAAATTCGACGAGCCCCGCCAGTTGCTGATGAAGGCCGAACTGGCGCGCATTCTGGCATGTGATGACCTGTCGCCGGATGTCTACGAAGTAGTCAGCAAGTCTCTGGCCTGACCTGAAGGATGCGTCGGAGAGCCGATCAGGCTACCCGGCGCATTCTTGCTTCTGCGGTTTCGTTGATACAGAATGCGGTTTTTCTCTGATCGGTACATGGATTACAAAAGATTACCGATGAGGCATTGGTGGGTTACCCGATTCGCTCTAATATAAGTCACCCGATCAATCAGGGTGACCAATAACAACAAGGGGTCTCCATGCGTAATTTCCTGAAGGAACAGGTTTGCGCCGCGCTGTCCCATGACAGTGATCCGCATCGCTCCAACGGAGCCGCTCTCCTTTCTTGTCCTGGTTCATTCTGCATCCTTGGGTTGCATGCGTTCTACGCATGGTATTCAGCCTGCCTGCATGCACTCGCATCGAGTCATGATCACCCCGCAGGTTCTTCAGTACTCGTTTCTGTAGTCTGACCATAACAATTACAACCAGGAGAGTCTGGATGTCCCAGAATGATCAGGAAGAAGCTACCTTCATGGAGCGTCTGGTTTTCAATCATCGATTGACGGTCGTGGTGCTCTTTGCCCTGGTGACCCTGTTTCTCGGCTACCAGGCGACGAAGGTAAGACCCGATACCAGCTTCGAGAAGATGATCCCCCTCGAACACCCCTATATCGTTAATATGATCGAGCATCAGGATGATCTGGCGAGTCTGGGCAACTCCATTCGCATCGCGGTCTCCATCAAGGAAGGGGATATCTTCTCCAGCGAGTACATGGAAACGCTCAAACGCATCAATGACGAGGTGTTCTTCCTGCCGGGCGTGAACCGGGCGGGGCTGCGCTCGTTGTGGACGCCAAACGTGCGTTGGACCGAAGTGACGGAGTACGGCTTCGACGGTGGCCCGGTTGCCAGTCGGCCTTCCTACGAAACCGCGGAGGACCTCAACGAACTGCGGATCAACGTGCTCAAGTCCGGAGAGATCGGCCGGCTGGTGGCGAACAACTTCAAATCCAGCATCATCGAAGTACCGCTGCAGGAATCCTATCCCAACCCGGAAAACCAGTCCGAGCTGATCCGCCTGGATTACGGGCAGTTCTCCGACATGCTGGAAGAAAAGATTCGCAACGAGTTCCAGGCTGAGAACCCGAACATCCAGATCCACATCGTTGGCTTTGCCAAGAAGGTCGGTGACCTGATCGATGGGCTCATGGCGGTCATGCTGTTCTTTGCCGTGGCAGTTTTCATCACCTTCTGCCTGCTGTACTGGTTCACCTGGTGTATCCGCAGTACCTTGTCGGTACTGATTACCACGCTGATTGCGGTAGTCTGGCAGCTGGGCCTGATCCATCTCATCGGTTTCGGGCTGGACCCCTATTCGATGCTGGTGCCTTTTCTGATCTTCGCCATCGGTATTTCCCATGGCGTGCAGAAGATCAACGGTATCGCCCTGCAGTCCAGTGGTGCGGACAGCGCGCTGATGGCTGCTCGCCGTACGTTCCGTCAGCTATTCCTGCCCGGCATGATCGCCATCCTGGCGGATGCGGTGGGCTTCATTGCTCTGCTGATTCTGGATATCGGCGTGATCCACGAGCTGGCAATCGGCGCGTCCGTGGGTGTGGCGGTGATCGTATTCACCAACCTGATCATGCTGCCGGTGGCCATTTCCTATATGGGCATCAGCAAGCGTGCGGTCGAGCGTAGCAAGCGTGATGCGGTGCGTGAACATCCGTTCTGGCGGGCCCTGTCCAATGTTGCGCACCCGCGTCTGGCGCCGGTGATGGTGATCCTCGCTCTGCTGGCTGGGGTCGGCAGCTTCCTCTACCAGAAGGCCAACCTGCAGATTGGTGATCTTGATCCGGGCGCGCCGGAGCTGCGTGCCGACTCGCGCTACAACCTGGATAACGATTTCATCATCAGCAACTATTCCACCAGTTCCGACATCCTGGTGGTGATGGTGGAAACCCCGCCGGAGATGTGCTCGGCCTATGACACCATGGAGGCCATCGACCAGCTTGAATGGCGCATGAGCAACTTGCCCGGCGTGCAGTCGACGGTATCGCTGGTGACCGTGGCCAAGCAGGTGATCATGGGTAACAACGAGGGCAACCTGAAATGGCAGGGCCTGTCGCGTAATCAGGACAACCTCAATACCGCCATCAGCCGCGCACCTGAAGGTATGTTCAACAGCTCCTGCTCGCTGGCGCCGGTGCTGATCTACCTCAATGACCACAAGGCGGAAACCCTTGAGCGGGCGACCGATGAGCTCAAGGCCTTCGCTGAGGAATACGATACCGATACGCTGAAATTCAAGTTGGCGGCGGGTAACGCCGGTATCGAAGCGGCAACCAACGAAATCATCGCCTCCTCTGAGCTGACCATTCTGGTGCTGGTCTATATCTGGGTGGGTGCAATGTGCTTGTTCACCTTCCGCTCGATCCCCGCGACCATCTGTATCGTGCTGCCGCTGATCCTGACTTCGGTGCTCGGCAACGCGCTGATGGCCTTCCTGGGAATCGGCATGAAGGTCGCTACGCTGCCGGTGATCGCGCTGGGTGTGGGTATCGGGGTGGATTATGGCATCTACATCTACAGTCGCCTGGAAAGTTTCCTCAAGGTCGGTATGCCGCTGCAGGAAGCCTATTACCAGACGCTGCGCTCCACTGGTAAGGCGGTGCTGTTCACCGGCTTGTGCCTGGCCATTGGTGTGGCTACCTGGATCTTCTCCGCGATCAAGTTCCAGGCGGATATGGGGCTGATGCTGACCTTCATGTTCATCGTCAACATGTTTGGCGCCATGCTGTTGTTGCCGGCACTGGCACGCTTCCTCATCAATCCCGAAAAGATCCGCAATAAGAAGGCCTCCTTCTTGCAGCATTGATAAGGGATTTTCCTTGAAAATGGTGGCTCTGGCATTGATCTGTATCGATCAATCGCCAGAGTCGTAATCACTGACGTGATTAACAAAAGATAACCAAGGCCGGTTGGCGGACGTCGTCAAAGCTCGATAGTATTCGGCACAGATGCCAACCGGCAGTATCTATAAGAACAAAGGGGAAGGACTATGCACGAGCCGAATTCCTGGCGCGTTTCATCTCGCAGACTCATCATGACGCTGGGCTTGTCCGGTGTGCTGATGGGTGGCGCCTCGCTGGCCATGGCACAGGATGTTGCCACTGATGACCTCAAGCCGGCGATCCTGTCGCTGAAAGCGAGCAAATCACTGTTGCTTGACGTTGAGCAAGCCGGCAAGCGCCTGGTCGCTGTCGGTTCGCGTGGTCATATCGTCTATTCCGATGACCAGGGCGGCAGCTGGCTGCAGGCTCCGGCTCCCACTCGCCAATTGCTCACGGCGGTGGATTTCATCGATGAGCGCAATGGGTGGGCGGTAGGCCATGACTCGCTGATCCTGCATACCGCCGATGGCGGCGAAAACTGGGCGGTGCAATACCGTGACCCGGAGATCGATGCCCCGGAGGACGAAGGTTTCGGCTTCCTCGAAAAGCCGCTGATGGATGTCTGGTTCCGCGACACTCAGACCGGTTTCGCCGTGGGCGCCTACGGCCTGTTCCTGCGCACCGAAGATGGCGGCCAGACCTGGGAAGATGTGTCTTTCGATATCGATAACCCCGATGGTTTCCATTACAACGCCCTGACGGCAGTCAAGGATACCGGCCTGTTCCTGGTGGGAGAGATGGGCACCATGTATCGCTCAGCCGACTTCGGCGATACCTGGGAAACCCTGACGGATATCCCTTATGACGGCTCCTGGTTTGGCGTGAGTGGCACGGGCGAACCGGGCGTGGTGCTGGCCTGGGGCTTGCGCGGCAATATGTTCCGTTCCACGGATTTCGGTGACAGTTGGGAGCAGGTTGAGCTGCTGACACCCAACAACGACCCGCTGGAAGCCACGTTGTCGGGGGGACAACTCGCAGCCGATGGTCGCCTGATCGTGGTGGGGACTGGCGGTGTGGTTGTCATCAGCGATGACCGCGGACGCAGTTTCGACGTTACCGTGCGACCAGATCGTGTTGCCCTGGCGAATGCTGTCGGGCTGCAGAGCGGCGAGATTCTGCTGGTGGGGCAGCGGGGGGCCGTGAAAACCGATGAGAAGGGTCTGTCAGCAGCGGGTGGGACAGCCCTGACACTGCCCGAGCCGGCAGAAAAAGAATAATTCGCAGCAAGCGATGACGCTTGCGCAAAAGAAGAATTGAAGCCAGGAGAAATCTGGATGTCCAGACACCATCAGGAGACCGTTCCACTCGTGGAGCGGATCATCTTCAATAACCGACTGATCATGCTGCTGATCTTTGCAGCACTGACCCTCTTTTTCGGTTTTCAAGCGACCCAGGTCCGTCCGGTCACCAGCTTCGAGAAAATGATTCCTCTCGAACATCCCTATATCGTCAATATGCTGGAACATCAGAACGATATGGGTAATCTCGGCAACTCCATCCGAATTGCCGTTGCCATCAAGGACGGCGACATCTTCTCCACCGAATACATGGAGACACTCAAGCGCATCAACGATGAAGTGTTCTTCCTGCCCGGTGTCGACCGCGCCAACCTGCGCTCCCTGTGGACGCCGAACGTGCGCTGGACCGAGGTGACCGAGTACGGTTTCGATGGCGGCCCGGTCGCCAGTCGTCCGGCTTATCTGACCGAGGCGGACCTGGACGGGCTGCGCACCAATATCCTCAAGTCCGGTGAAATCGGCCGCTTGGTAGCGAACAACTTCAAGTCGACTATCATCGATGTGCCGCTGCAGGAATCCTATCCCAACCCGGAGAACCAGTCGGAGCAGATCAGTCTGGATTACGGTGAGTTCTCCCGATTGCTGGAAGAGAAGATCCGCAACGAATTCCAGGATGAAAACCCGAATATCAGCATCCATATCGTCGGTTTCGCCAAGAAGGTCGGTGACCTGATCGACGGTATCATCAAGGTGGTGATGTTCTTCGCCGCTGCGCTGCTGATCACTTTCGTGCTGCTGCTGATCTTTACCCGCTGTCTGAAAAGCTCGCTTACCACGCTGGTCTGCTCGGTCATTGCGGTTATCTGGCAGCTTGGCCTGTTGCGTACCATGGGCTTCGGTCTGGACCCTTATTCGATCCTGGTGCCTTTCCTGGTATTCGCCATCGGTATTTCCCACGGCGTGCAGATCATCAATGCCATGGCGATCGAGTATGCCGGGGCCGATGATGCCTATACCGCAGCCCGGCGCGCGTTCCGCTCGCTGTACATTCCGGGCATCGTGGCCCTGGTATCGGACGGTGTGGGCTTCGTGACCCTGCTGCTGATCGAGATCGAAGTGATCCGCGAGCTGGGTATCGCCGCCTCCGTGGGTGTGGGTGTGATCATCCTGACCAACCTGATGCTGCTGCCGATCATGATGTCCTATATCGGTATCAGCAAGCGTGCAGTGCAGCGTAACCGGGACCTGGTCTCGCGTCCGCAGAAGCTATGGCAGTCGATTTCCGGCTTTGCCCATCCGGCGGTGGCACCGATTTCCGTCGTGCTGGCCATTCTCGGCTTCGCCTTCGGCATCTACTACGGCAAGAACGTCGAGATCGGCGACCTGGACCCGGGTGCCCCGGAGCTGCGTGCCGATTCGCGCTACAACCTGGATAATGATTTCATCATCCGCAACTACTCGACCAGTTCCGATGTGCTGGTGGTCATGGTCAGTACGCCGCCGGAGATGTGCTCGGCCTATGAAACCATGGAGGCCATCGATCAGCTGGAATGGCGCATGAGCAACCTGACAGGTGTGCAATCGGCGATGTCGCTGGTGACCGTGGCCAAGCAGGTGATCATGGGTAACAACGAGGGCAGCCTCAAATGGCAGGCGCTGTCGCGCAACCAGGACAACCTCAATACCGCGATCAGCCGCGCGCCCGATGGTATGTTCAACGCCAGCTGCTCACTGGCACCGGTGATGATCTTCCTCAACGATCACAAGGCCGATACGCTCAGCCGTGCCACCGCGGCGGTCGAGGAGTTCGCTGAGGAATACAATACCGATAACATCACCTTCAAGCTGGCAGCGGGCAATGCCGGTATCGAAGCAGCGACCAACGTCGTGATCGAGAAGTCCCAGCTGAAGATGCTGATTACCGTCTACGCGGTGGTGATCCTGATGTGTCTGGTGACCTTCCGCTCGATCCGTGCGGTGCTCTGTATCATCATCCCGCTGGCATTGACGTCGGTTCTGGCCAACGCATTGATGGCTTTCCTGGGTATCGGTGTGAAGGTGGCGACGCTGCCGGTGATCGCGCTGGGTGTGGGAATTGGTGTCGACTACGGCATCTATATCTACAGCCGACTGGAAACCTACCTGCGTCAGGGTATGCCGTTGCAGGAAGCCTATTACGAAACCCTGAAAACCACGGGCAAGGCGGTGACCTTCACCGGCTTCACCCTGGCCATCGGGGTGGCGACCTGGATCTTCTCTGCGATCAAGTTCCAGGCTGACATGGGGATTCTGCTGACCTTCATGTTCCTGTGGAACATGTTCGGTGCCCTGTGGCTGTTGCCGGCTCTGGCGCGCTTCCTGCTGCGTCCGGAGAAGATGCGCAGCTGATCGGTGCAGGCAGGACCAAAGGCCGCTCGGGTAACCGCGCGGCCTTTTTGCTACCAGACGGGTGGTGCGGCGGCCGACAGTTGCGGCCGGTCTGCATGCAACCGGCCCCCAGGAGATGCAGGCTATGGAGTGTCGAGTTCCATCTCGACACAAGGGACACATGCAGGCTGGCAATGACGAGGTAAGGCGCGTTGGATTCTGGATTCCCGCAGCAGCGCCTCCGCTTGCCACCGGACCTCAGACGTCGGGGTACAGCCCCTCGGGTTTAGCGGTCTGCACTTCCTCGGCTTCCCGGCGACGGCTCTGGATGACCATGCGCACGGCGCGCCACAACGGTTTGCCGCGCCAGGGATGATGGGCGCGGCCGAACAGGCAGGCGTTGAGCTCGTCGAGGGCCTCTTCCAGCTCGAGGTAGTTGTGTGCCAGGCCGATCAACCCCTCGCCATGCTGCTGGCGTGCCCAGGTTTCCAGCGCCTTGCGCGCCTCCGCTGGCTGGTTGGTGCGGCAGGCTGCCTGCAGGTCGGCCAGCGGGTTGCCCTGATCCTGGTCGTCCAGGTCTTCCTCGGTCTCCGGCAGGCTGAAGTCGGTCAGCGCCCGGCGGGCGTTGCGCAGGAAATACAGGCTGGCTGCCAACGCCAGGGCCAGCAGTGCGGTTGCCAGTTGCCAGGGCCAGAGCAGGGCGGGCTCGGCCAGGGGAAAGTTGACCGGGCCGGCGGAGGATGAATAGTCGCCACTGCGGCTGACGTTCAGGGTAACCGCGTCCAGGGTGGCGGTCTCCAGCTGGTCCAGTTCGGTATTCCACCAGTTGACCACCACCGGCGGCAGGGTATAAGAGCCTTCCTGCAGCGCGACCAGTGCGGCGCTGTCATGCCGCGCGCTGCTGATCCCGGTATCGCTGCTGCGGTTTTCCAGCCGGGGCTGATCGGCATACTGGCGCACTTCATCGGTCGCTCCGGCGCCCAGGCTCTGCAGCGCCGGCAATTGGCTGGCATTCAGGCCTTCGGCCTCCAGAATCAGCGTCCGGGTCAGGGGTTCGCCACTGAGCAGGTCGATGCCGGGGTCGGGTTGCCAGGTCTGGCTCAGGCGCAACGCCGATGCCGGTATCCAGGGCACACCGGCGGGGTAGCTGTCGGGGACCGGTCTGACCTGCAGACGAATACTGGGCGAGCGCACCTGGACCAGCTTGCCGGTACGCGCAGAGAACCGCTCGTTGCTGGTGGGCTGCAAGACCGTGGCGCTGAATAGCTGAGAAGGAATGTCCAGCTCGCCGCTCTGCTGGGCGAAGATGGCGTAGCGCATCTCGATCACGCCGTGGCGCACGCCGTTCATGGTCCGCTCGAAATGCCGGGGTGGGCCCAGACTCTCCACCCGGGCGTTGGGAATGTCCAGTCCGCTGAGGGTGGAGTCGTCGAACAGGGATACCGAATGATAGATGCGCAGGGTCAACAGAACCTGCGCCTGCACATAGGGCGTCTCGATATCCACTTCGCTGTCGATGAAGACCGGTGCCAGCTGCGCGCTGGTGTCGCTGGCGGCCTGCGCCGCGGACAGTACCTGCAGGGTGATCGGCTGGCTCGTAACCGCGCCCAGTTGCAGCGGCGGAATGACCACGAAGCCGGTGCGCAGGGGCAGCAGGGTGACTACCCAGCGGGTGACGGGGGTGGTGCGGCCATTGATCTGGCTGACCAGACTCAGTTGCCGGGTGCGCTGGATGTCGAAGTTCTCCTCCAGCGGTGCCAGATCCAGCTCGCTCAGGCGGCTGGCCGACGGGGTTTCCAGGGTCAGTTCCAGGGCTTCACCTTCCACCAGCCGGGTCCGGTCGACACTGGCGTCGAGGGCGGCCTGGGCCAGGGGGCTGAGCAGCGCCAGCAGGCACAGTATTATCAATCTGGTCATCGCGGCGATTCCTGTTGCTGCAGATGTTGGTGAAGAAACTTGCGCCGCAATAACTCCGCCGGATCATCCGGAATCTCCCTGAGCCATTGTTGCAGTGCCTGTCGTTGTTCCAGTGCTGCGCCGTCCGGGCCTTGCTGCGGTCCGCGCGGGCCGGACGAGCCATCTGCCGGGTGCGTACTGCTGCTCTCCTGGGTGGGCATCTGGCCATCGCCCGAGCCGCCGGGGGACATTGGGCCGGTCATGGGTGTGCTACTGTCGGTCGTTTCGCTACTCTCGCCCTGGCCGGGTGTCGGCGCGGCTGTGGCTGTCTCGTTGCCATTACCATTACTGGCCGACTGACTGCCAGTAGCGCCGTCCTGCGCCCCCGGTTGCGCCGCGTCGCCCTCGCCACTGCCATCCTCCGATGGCTGCTGTTCGGCCTGCTGTCGTCGTAGCTGTTCCAGCAGCGCCTCGATGATATCGCGGTTGTGGCGGGCAGCGGTATGGCCGGGGTCCCGGGTCAGTGTCTGCTCATAGGCTTCCAGTGCCGGTTGATAATCACCGGCCATGGCCTGGGCGGTGCCACGGTTGAAATGGTATTCGGGATTGTCTGGCTCGGCGGCAGCCAGCGCTGCCCATGCCGCGGCGGCCTGCTCGTAGTCTCCCGCCTGGTACAACGCCCAGGCGCGCCAGGCTGGATCGGCAAAACGCTCGGCAGCTGCGGCAGGTTGCTGTTGTTCAAGTAGCTGCATGGCTTGCTGGTCGGGGCGTTGCCACAGGTCCGCCCAGCTCAGGGCCTGTGCCGGCGGGGGGAGCCAGGCGGCAATCAGCAACACGCCGAGCCAGCCGCGCCGCGCCCCCAGCGCTGCCAGCGGCAATAACAGCAGGACCAGCCAGTGGCCCTGATCCAGCGGCAGACGACGGTCGCTCGAGTCGGTGCCGGGGATGGCGTGCCGGAATTGCAGCAGATAGTCCAGGTCCCGATTGCCGACCGTGATGCCGTGGTAGCGGCTGCCATGCTGGCGAGCTACGGCCGCCAGCTGCTGGCC
>DXBL01000097.1 GCA_019116555.1 Candidatus Pseudomonas excrementavium | reverse complement strand
AGACCAGAATATGGTCCCCGGCGCTACACAGGCTCATCACGGTCGCCAGAATGGCCGCCATACCCGAGGCCGTGGCGACCGCCTGCTCGGCGTTCTCCAGTGCCGCGATACGTTGCTCGAATGTGCGCACCGTGGGGTTCATGTAGCGGGAATAGACGTTACCAACCCGCTCGCCGGAAAAGCAGGCTGCGGCATCGGCGGCGCTGCGGAACACGTAGCTCGAGGTCAGGAACAGGGCTTCACCGTGTTCCGCTTCCGGGCTGCGCTGCTGGCCGGCACGTACCGCCAGCGTATCGAAACCAGCGTCCTGCAGATCGCTGTCCAGCCGCCCGGGCTCCCAATCGGATATCATTTTGTCGTCTCCGCGATGCTCAGTTGTTGTGCAGGCCGATCTGGGCGTTTTCGACATCGACGATCGCCTTGGCCGCATCATTGCGCGACTGCTCGATCCGGCCGAGATAGGCTTCGTTGATATCACCGGTCACGTATTCACCGTTGAACACCGAGCAATCGAACTCAGTGATCGCCGGATTGCCTTCGCGCACCGAGTCGACCAGATCCTCCAGATCCTGATAGACCAGCCAGTCGGCGCCGATCAGCTCGGCCACTTCTTCAGTAGTCCGGTTGTGGGCAATCAGCTCATGGGCCGAGGGCATGTCGATGCCATAGACATTCGGGTAACGCACTGCCGGGGCCGCCGAGCAGAAATAGACGTTCTTCGCTCCCGCTTCGCGGGCCATCTGGATGATCTGCCGGCAGGTGGTACCGCGGACGATGGAATCATCCACCAGCAGCACGTTCTTGCCACGGAACTCCAGCTCCATGGCATTGAGTTTCTGGCGCACCGACTTCTTGCGGGCGGCCTGGCCGGGCATGATGAAGGTCCGGCCGATATAGCGGTTCTTGACGAAGCCCTCGCGGAACTTGACGCCCAGGTGGTTGGCCAGCTCCACCGCCGAGGTGCGGCTGGTATCGGGGATCGGGATGACCACATCGATGCCGTGATCGGGGTGCTCGCGGAGAATCTTCTCAGCCAGCTTCTCCCCCATGCGCAGGCGCGCCTTGTATACCAGCACACCGTCGATGATGGAATCGGGACGAGCCAGATAGACATGCTCGAAGATGCAGGGCGCATAGGTCGCGTCGCTGGCGCACTGACGGGTGAAGATCTCGCCGTTCACGGTGATGAATACCGCTTCACCAGGAGCCAGATCACGGATGGTCTCGAAGCCGAGCACATCCAGGGCGACACTTTCCGAAGCGACCATGTATTCGACGCCCAGCTCGGTTTCCCGCTTGCCATAGACAATCGGGCGAATCCCATGGGGGTCACGGAAACCGACAATACCGTGGCCGGTAATCATCGCCACCGCAGCATACCCACCACGACAACGGTCATGCACCGTGCGCACCGCATTGAAGATATCTTCTTCGGTCGGATTCAGCTTGCGTTCCTGGGCCAGCTCATGGGCGAACACATTGAGCAGCACCTCCGAGTCGGAATTGGTGTTGACGTGACGCAGATCCGATTCGTAGAGCTCCTTGGACAGCTGCTCGACGTTGGTCAGGTTGCCGTTGTGCGCCAGGGTGATGCCATAGGGCGAGTTGACATAGAAGGGCTGCGCCTCGGCAGAAGTGGAGGAGCCCGCCGTCGGGTAACGCACATGGCCCAGGCCCATGGTGCCGACCAGGCGCTGCATGTGGCGCTGATGAAACACATCGCGCACCAGACCGTTGTCCTTGCGCAGGAACAGTCGGTCGTTGTCGCAGGTCACGATGCCGGCGGCGTCCTGGCCGCGATGCTGCAGGACGGTCAAGGCATCATAGAGCGCCTGATTGACGTTCGACTTGCCCACTATGCCAACAATGCCACACATGGCTAAACACCTTTTTCGTTGAATTTGAAGAAATACCGGCGGATGTTCACACCGGGTTTCAGCGCCCGACGAAGCCGAGAATCAGATTCTTCGACCAGTCGGCCACCAGCAGAAAATGAGGAATGAGTTCCGACTCACGCCACCAGGTATCAGCCTGGACCGGCGCCAGGCTGAGCAGGCCGACAGCTACCACCACCAGCAAGGCACCCCGTGCCGCGCCAAACACCATGCCCAGAAAACGATCGGTGCCGGTCAGGCCGGTCACCAGCACCAGCTGGCCGATCAGATAGTTGATCAGACCACCGAGAACCAGCGTCAGCACAAAAAGAATGGCGCAGGCCGTGATGACCCGGATGGACGGCGTGGCGATGTAGTCCACCAGCAGGTCAGCCAGGGCGCCGCCAAACATCCAGGCCACCAATCCGGCGATGATCCAGCTCAACAGGGACAATGCTTCCTTGACGAAGCCGCGGGTCAGACTGATCAGGGTGGAAACGGCAACTACGGCGAGTATCAGCCAGTCTACGCCGGTTAATGTCACGATCGGGCATCCAATAACGAAAAGCGTATTCTACCAGAGCCCTGTGGCACACCGAAACCGGCAATCAGCAACAACTGCATGGCCTGCGGGGCAGCGGCGGGCACACAGACGCGACCCGCCGCAGGTAGCAGCGCCTCAGCGGTCGCGGTTGCTGTCGTCATGGGCCAGTATCAGCCCCTTGTTCTGATGCCGGCGCTGCAGCTCGTCCCGCACCCGGGCGGCGGCCTCGCGGCTTTCGAGCGGACCGACATAGACCCGCACGATAGTCTTGCCATCGGTCTGCGCGGAGCGGGTATAGGCATTGTAGCCCTGGCCGGCCAGGGTCTTGCGGAAGCCTTCGGCGTTCTCGACGCTGGAGAAACTGGCCTGCTGGATCACCCAGCCACCGCTGGTGGTCGGTGCCGGGGCCGCGGGCTGTTCGGCCGGTGCCGGCTCGGGCGCAGGTTCGGCGACGGTTGCAACCGGCTCGGTCACGACCGGCACAGGTTCGATCGACGCGGTATCAGGCAGCGGCGTGACGGCAGATTCTTCCGCCGACTCTGCGGCGGACTGAGGAATCTCGGGTACCGGCGCCGGCTCGGGCAGGCTCGGCGGTACCGCAGCGGTAATCTCACGTTCATCCAGAACCGGTGGTTCCGGCACATCCACCTGGACCTGCTCGGTCTCATCCTGTCCGGACAACAACATGGGCAGGAATACCACCGCTGCCACTATCAATACCAGCGCCCCGATGATGCGCTGCTTGAGGCCTTCGTCCATTATCTGTCTCCGCCGCTCTGTTGGTTCAGCCAGAGTATGGCCTCGGCGACGCAGAAAAACGACCCGAACACGACGATTTTTTCGTCCTCGGCAGTGTGATCCAGCTGCCAGGCAATCGCCTCGCCAATGGTCGCGAAGACCCGGGCCCGCTCGCCCGCCATATCAAGCTGGGACGCCAGGGATTGCGCATCCCGCGAGCGCGGTGTCGGCAATGTTGCCACCGCCCAGGAACCGAACTGGCCTTGCAGCGGCTGCAGAATACCCATCAGATCCTTGTCCGCCAACAGACCGAATACCGCATGGTGCCGAGCCGGTGTCTGCACCAGATGGGCGGCGAGGAAACTCGCCGCCTGGGGGTTGTGCCCCACATCCAGCAATAGATCCCGCGCCTGCCCACGCCACTGCAGCGTGCGTCCGTCCAGTCGGCCCGGGACGAAAGTGGCGACCAGCGCCGCGGCGATCTGGTCATCAGCCATGTCCAGCCCGGCGGCCCAGAAAGCCTGCACAGCCGAACTCAGGTTATCGCGCGGCAGCCGTACCGGCGCCACCACGATCTCGCGTCGCGCTGCGCTGGCATCGACGCCGAAAAGATGCCATTGGCCATCGGCCACGGAGGTCCATCCATAGTCCCGGCTACGTTGCAGCATGGGGACGTCGAGCAGTTGCACCTGCTGTGAAAAGCGCGGCGGCAGATCGGTTTCCGAGCAGACCAGCGGACGCCCCGCGCGCAGGATGCCGGCCTTCTCGTAACCGACCGAGTCACGGCTGTCACCGAGATAATCGCTGTGATCCAGGCCGATGCTGGTGACCACCGCCACGTCGGCATCGATCACATTGACCGCATCCAGGCGCCCGCCCAGTCCCACTTCCAGCACCACCGCATCGAGCCTGGCCCGCTTGAACAACCAGAGCGCCGCGAGAGTACCGAACTCGAAATAGGTCAGGGAGATATCGCCACGGGCCTGATCGATGGCGGCAAAGGCGGCGCAGAGATCGGCATCACTGACCGGTTGGCCATCGATACTTACGCGCTCGTTATAGGTCACCAGATGGGGCGAGGAGTAGCAGCCGCTGCGCCGACCGGAATGTCGCAACAGGCTGTCCAGTGCTGCACAGGTGGAGCCTTTGCCGTTGGTCCCGGTGACGGTGAAGACCAGCGGTGCCGGGTCCAGCACCTGGAGTCGAGCAGCCACCTCGGCCACCCGCTCCAGACCCATGTCGATTTCCGCAGGATGCAGGCGCTCGAGCCGCGCCAGCCAGTCGGCCAGCCCCAGCTCGGCCATCAGATGCTGGCCGCCTCGCCGTCAGTGACCGGCAGCTCGGCGCCGATAACGACCGGTGCCGGCTGGTCGGTCAGCATGGCCAGGATGCCCGCCAGACGGTCACGCATCTCGTGGCGCGGAATGATCATGTCCAGTGCGCCGTGATCCAGCAGGAACTCGCTGCGCTGGAAGCCGGCCGGCAGCTTCTCACGCACGGTCTGCTCGATCACTCGCGGACCGGCAAAGCCGATCAGCGCGTTGGGCTCGGCTACGTTCAAATCACCCAGCATCGCCAGACTGGCCGATACACCGCCGTAGACCGGGTCGGTCATGACCGAGATGAAGGGAATGCCCTCCTCCTTCAGTCGAGCCAGCGCGGCGCTGGTCTTGGCCATCTGCATCAGCGAGAACAGCGCTTCCTGCATGCGCGCGCCACCGGAAGCCGGGAAGCAGACATAGGGAATGCGCTCGCGCAGGGCGATCTCGGCACCACGCACGAAGCGCGCACCGACCACACTGCCCATGGAACCACCCATGAAGTTGAATTCGAAGGCGCTGGCCACCAGCGGCATACCCTTGAGCGCACCCTGCATGACCACCAATGCGTCCTTCTCGCCGGTCAGTTTCTGGGCAGCGACCAGGCGGTCCTTGTATTTCTTGGTGTCGCGGAACTTGAGCTTGTCGACCGGCTCCAGCTCGGCGGCAATTTCACTGCGGCCCTCGGCATCCAGGAAGATGTCCAGACGGCGCCGGGCACTGATCCGCAGGTGGTGGTTGCACTTGGGGCAAACCTCCAGATTCTTTTCCAGCTCGGGGCGGTACAGCACCGCGTCGCAGGACGGGCACTTGCGCCAAAGCCCTTCGGGCACACTGCTCTTCTGCGCCTCGGAACGCACGATGGAAGGAATCAGTTTATCCACCAGCCAGTTGCTCATTGCCAATCCTTATCTGTTGTCTGTTTCACCAAAATGGTCGAATACGCTGTCGCTCAGCGATCCATGGCTGCCCGCATCTCGCGGATGACGGCAGTGATGCCGGCCCGGGCCTGCTCGGGCTCGCCGACATGGGCGGCGATCTGGTTGACCAATACCGAGCCTACCACCACCCCATCGGCAACGCCCGCCACGGCGGCAGCGGAGGCACCATCACGGATACCGAAACCGACGCCTATCGGCAGGTCGGTAACGGAACGCAATTGCGTCAGCTTGTCTGCTACTTCGGTGACGTTCAAGGCAGCCGATCCGGTCACACCTTTCAGTGAAACATAATAGACATAACCGCTGGCGTGCTCGCAGATTTTGCGCGCTCGGGCCAGGGTCGTGGTCGGGGCCAGCAGGAAGATGCAGTCCAGACCATGCTCGCGGAACAGCGGAGCGACTTCTTCAGCTTCTTCCGGCGGCAGGTCCACGGTCAGCACACCATCGATGCCGGCCGCCGCTGCGGCCTTGGCGAAGGTCTCGTAGCCCATGCGTTCCATGGGGTTCAGATAGCCCATCAACACCACCGGGGTAGTCTGGTTGGTGGCACGGAACTCACGCACCATGTCCAGCACCTGGCGCAGGCTGACGTTGTGCGCCAGCGCCCGTTCCATGGCCAGCTGGATAACCGGACCATCCGCCATCGGGTCGGAAAATGGAATGCCCAGCTCGATGACATCGACACCGGCCTCGACCAGCTCGTGCATCAGCGGCAGGGTCATTTCCGGGTTCGGATCACCGGCTGTGACGTAGGGGATCAGCGCCTTGCGACCAGAGGCACGCAAGGCATCAAAACACTGTTGAATTCGGCTCATACCACCCTCTTCAAACGCTGATGCCGTCGATACCGGCGACCGTATGGATGTCCTTGTCGCCCCGACCGGACAGATTCACCACGATGACCTGGTCGGGACGCATGGTCGCCGCCAGTTTCATCGCATAGGCCACCGCATGACTGGATTCCAGTGCCGGCATGATGCCCTCGACCAGGGTCAATTCACGGAAGGCAGCCAGAGCCTCGGTATCGGTGGCATCGACATAGTTGACCCGCCCCACATCCTTCAACCAGCTGTGCTCCGGCCCCACACCCGGATAATCGAGCCCGGCGGACACCGAGTGGGTCTCGATGATCTGGCCGTTTTCGTCTTCCATCAGGTAGGTGCGGTTGCCATGCAACACGCCGGGGCGACCGGACGCCAGTGGTGCCGCGTGGCGGCCGGTCTCCAGACCGTCACCGCCCGCTTCAACGCCGTACATGGCGACATCCTGGTCTTCCAGGAAGGGATGGAACAGGCCGATGGCATTGGAACCACCACCGACGCAGGCCACCAGCGCGTCGGGCAGCCGGCCGGCCTGGGCCAGGGACTGCTCGCGGGCTTCACGGCCGATCACGCACTGGAAATCCCGCACCAGCTTGGGATAGGGATGCGGGCCAGCCACCGTACCGATGATGTAGAAGGTGTCATCGATGTTGGTGACCCAGTCGCGCATGGCCTCGTTCATGGCATCCTTGAGCGTCTTCGAGCCGGAGGTCACCGGAATCACCTCGGCGCCCAGCAGCTTCATGCGATAGACGTTCAGCGCCTGACGCTTGACGTCTTCAGCGCCCATGTACACCTGGCATTTCAGGCCCAGACGGGCCGCTACCGTGGCGGTGGCAACCCCATGCTGGCCGGCGCCAGTCTCGGCAATCACCCGGGGCTTGCCCATGTGCTTGGCCAGCAGCGCCTGGCCGATGGTGTTGTTCACCTTGTGCGCGCCGGTATGGTTCAGATCCTCGCGCTTGAGCCAGATCTGCGCCCCGCCGATTTTGGCGGTCAGGCGCTCGGCGAAGTACAGCGGCGATGGACGACCGACATAATGCGCCAGATCACGGTCGAACTCCGCCTGGAAATCGGGATCTTTCGACAGCTTTTCATACAGGGTTTCGAGCTCCTCGAGCGCATCCATCAGCGTCTCGGAGACGAAGCGGCCGCCGTAGGGGCCGAAGTGCCCACGCTGGTCGGGCACATTCGCATAATCGATAGGGGTTGAATCAGCCACGCTTCACCTCGTGAATAAAAGCGTTGATTTTGTCGATATCCTTGATGCCCTTGGTAGCTTCGACGCCACCACTGACGTCCACCGCCCAGGGCGCGGTCAGGTCGATGGCCTGGCGCACGTTCTGCGACTGCAGGCCGCCGGCAAGCACCAGCGTCCAGGACCGCTGGGCAGGAATCATGGACCAGTCAAAGGTCTCTCCGGTGCCACCCGGCACGCCGGGCTTGTAACTGTCCAGCAGGATGCCGCTGGCGCCCGGCCAGTTGGCCGCCAGGGCATCCAGGTCGTCGCCCGGGCGCACCCGAACGGCTTTGATATAGGGCCGCGCAAAGCGCTGGCAGAAAGTATCGGGCTCGTCACCATGGAATTGCAGCAGGCCCAGCGGCACCTGGTCCAGCACGGACCGAATGGTTTCTTCCGCCGCATCGACGAACAGGCCCACGGTAGTCACGAAAGGCGGCAGCGCCTTGACGATAGTCCTGGCCTGCTCGATGCTAACCGCCCGCGGGCTGGCGGCATGGAACACCAGGCCGATGGCATCAGCGCCGGCCCGGGCTGCCGCAAGCGCATCCTCGACCCGGGTAATGCCACAGATTTTGATACGCGTCATCGGCGTCGGCATAGGCAAGTCATGACCCTGAATCGGTGAAAGCAGACGATAGTAGCAGATCGGTTACGGGGCGTCAGTCGTCCAGCTCATTGAGTGCCGAGAGAAAGTGCGGCCCCAGATAACGCTTGGGCAGATCGAAGTGCTCCGCGTAGGTAACGTCCACCAGATACAGGCCATAGGCCGGCGCAGTCAGCCCGCCGGTATGGCGATCCCGCGCCTGCAGAATTTCCCCGGCCCATTCGATCGGGCGCTCACCACAGCCAATCTGCATCAACACGCCGGCAATGTTGCGCACCATGTGATGCAGGAAGGCATTGGCCCGGATATCCAGCACGATGAACTTGCCGAAACGGATCAGTTTCAGGTGATGGATCCTCTTGATCGGCGACTTGGCCTGGCAGGCGGTGGCCCGGTAAGAGGTAAAGTCATGTTCACCCACCAGCACCTGCGCCGCCTCCTGCATGCGCTCGATATCCAGCGGCCGATAGTTCCAGGTCACCTCGCGGCCCAGCTGCGCCGGCCGCACCGGGTCGTTATAGATTACGTAACGATAGCGCCGGGCCATTGCCGAAAACCGCGCATGGAAATCCAGCCCCACCGGCTTGGCCCAGACAAAGCTGATGTCATGGGGCAGATTGGCATTGGCACCGTGAAACCAGTTCGTCGGCTCCCGGCGGGCACTGCTGTCGAAGTGGATGATCTGGCAGGAAGCGTGCACCCCGGCGTCGGTACGCCCGGCACAGAACAGCTGAATCGGGTGATTGGCCACCCGTGACAACGCCTTTTCGACTTCTTCCTGAACACTGCGCACGCCAGGCTGCTGACGCTGCCAGCCGCGGTAAGCCGTCCCGCTGTACTCCACGCAGGCTGCCACTCTTGAAACAACAGCGGCCGCCTCGGGGGCGGCCGCATCTACAGGTGTACTACTCATTTATCAGCCAAGTTGCCCCATCATTTCCCGAGCGTCCTGCTGCTGTTGCTGATTCCCTTCTTCGACCACTTCGGCAAGGATATCACGCGCTCCTTCCTCGTCGCCCATGTCGATGTAGGCGCGGGCCAGATCCAGCTTGGTAGCACACTCATCGGTATCCGACAGGAAGTCGAAATCGTCGTCCTCCAGGCTCTCGGCTGGCATGGAATCCTCATTGAAGGTAGTGGCAGGTTCATTGCCGGCGTCATCGCTGCCCATCGCCGACTGCAGTTCAGCTTCGAAACCGGCCAGATCCTCGTCGGTCAGCGCGAAGCTGCTGTCTTCCGCCTCTGTCGCCGACTCGGTGGAATCGGTATCCGCACCGGCCAGGCTCATGGCTTCGAACTCGGCCAGCAGGTTATCCGCCTGCAGCTCGTCATCCAGCGTCAGCTCGAAATCATCGAGCGGGGCCGGCGACTCCACCGGCTCGACCGGTGCCGGCTCAGCGTCGGCGGCATCGGCAGCGTCAGGCGCGGCAAGATCAGTCAGCACTTCGTCCAGCGCCTGATCGGGATTCTGCTCCAGGTTCTCGTCCAGATCGAAGTCCAGATCGAAGCCTGCCTCCTCTCCAGTACTGGCGTCCGCCAGCGAAGCAGCAGCTTCTTCTTCCAGGCCGAAATCGGTGAAGTCGAATTCGTCAGCCTCGGCATCCAGCGCCACGCCATCATCGGCACGCTCCTGCTGGTCGATCGACAGCTCTTCGGTCGGCTCCAGCTCCTGGAATTGCTCCGCTTCACTGTCATCAGCCATCAATGCCGCGCCGGAGACCAGGCCGGCCGCCATCAATGGATAACGGGCGTTCAGCATCTCCACCGCCGCATCATCCATGCCCATGCGTCGCAACGCCTCGGCCTGGGCCGCATACCCCTGGGGATTCTCGCGCAGCGCCTCGACCTCCATCATCTTCAGTCGCAGATCGGTACGCTCGGGCTCTTCGTGGATGGCCGCCTGCAGCGCTTCGGCAGCCTGATCCAGCTTGCCATAGGCAATCAAGGCGTCCGCTTCGACCAGCGGGTCCTGAGCAATATCCAGGTCATCAGCCGTGTCGGTCTGCGCCTCGGCCAGCGCCACATTGAAGTCGCTGTCCTCACTGCCCACATCGGCATTCCCATCGTCCACTGCCGACTGGGCGATAAAGTTATCCGCCAGCTCGGCTTCGCGGCGCGCATTGCGCCGGGCGACCGCCATCAGAATCAGCAGCAACAGCAGCAGCGCAACCGCGCCGGCACCCAGCAACAGACTCTGATTCTGCATGAATCGCTGCAGCAAGGCCTCAGGTGAACCGCTCTCCAGCCGCGGCTGCTCGCCAACCGGCGCTGCCGGAGCGGGCTGCTCCGGCGCAGCATTGTCCGGGCCGGCAACGGGCTGCTCCTCAGCTGGTGTGGCCACCGGTGCCACGGCCAGTTGCTCCTCGCCAGCATCAGCCTCGCCACCTGCTTCCTCGCCATTGTCGGCGGGCTCGGCGTCGGTTTCAGCGTCGGCTGGCAACTCGGCCAGGTTTTCCGGCACGGTTTCGATCGGCGCCAGGCTTTCCTCCAGGGCAGTCTCTGCACCGCCCTCCTCGGCCGGCACCGGCAGGACGTCAGGCAACTGGCCGTTGCCACTCAGTTCCTGCTGCAGGGCTGCCAACTGGGCATCCTTCAATTCGAGCAGACGCTGCAGTGTATCCAACTGCCCTTCCAGATCGGCCAGGCGGTCGGTGAGCTCGCTCTTCTCCCGCTCGGTGGAATCCAGTTGCTCCTTGGTCCGGTCCAGCGCATCACGCAGACCGCCGTTTTCGCCATCAGCCGCCGAATCGGTGTTGTTCTCGCTGGCCTCATCGGTACCCGATACCAGCCGCAGGGAATCTCCATTGCGACTCTGTGACGGCGCCGGGCCCGCCGCATCCCGCTCGCGGGCATCCAGTTGCCGCGCAGTGGGCTCGCTGGCCGGCGCGCGGTTACGCCAGGCAGCCGTCTGGCTGGCCACCTGTGCCACCGCCTCGGCATGACTGCGGGCGGCCGCCTGTTCGGCGGTCGGCAGGGTCAGCGTGTGATTGGCGCGCAGATTGTTGATGTTGCTGCCGCTGAAGGCGGTGGGGTTGATGTCCTGGATCGCCAGCATGGTCTGCTGGACGCTGGCGCCCTGTGGGCGGCTCTTGAGAGCAATGTCCCACAGCGTATCAGCACGGCTGGTCTTCCATTCGCCGGACGCCTGGCCAGCGGGCTGGCTGGATCCGGCGGTGCGTGGCGCCTGGGCGGCCGCAGCGGGAGTCGAGCTCTGCTGCGCCGGCGCCGGGCGTACGATATTGCCGGCCGCCGGGGTCGCCGGCCGGGCAATCGGCGCGCTGGCGGTAACCGGCGTCGCCTGGTACAGCGGCGGGTCGAGCAGCAGGGTGAATTCGCGCAGCACGCGACCGGAGGGCCAGCGCACTTCCATCAGGAAATTCAGGTAGGGTTCCTTGACCGGGCGAGTCGAGGTCACTTTGATTACGGCTTTGCCGTCCGGTCTGACCACCGGGGTAAAGGTCAGGTCAGTGAGAAAAAACGAGCGCTCGATGCCGGCCTTGCCGAAGTCGTCGGGCGATGCCAGCAGCGGACGGATCTCGCTACTCGACAGGTCGCGCACCTGCAGCAGTTCAATTTCGGCTTCCAACGGCTGATTCAGGGCTGACCGCAGGTTGATCTCGCCAACCCCCAGCGCCTGGACCATATTGGATGACATCAGGGCACTAGCTGCGGCGACAGCCAAAACCAGTTTACGAACCATAGCGAAGATCCTTTGCTTTATCGTTTTACACGCGTCCATGAACCCATCACCGCACCACCGGTTCAGGGCACCTCCGAAAACGACCTGATAGGTCAAGCGGCGTTCTCAGCGGCTCCTGACTCCCCCACCGGCAACCGGCAATCTGAAACAATTCGAGCTCAAAATCAGTATTTGCCCGGTTATCAACTAAGTAGCTAGTTACAAACCAGCAGCAAGTATCGATTACAAATGGTCTTTTATCAATAAGTCTGCAACAGCAAGAGCGTTGAGCGCGACACCTTTTCGAAGATTATCAGACACAAGCCACATACTGATACTGACCGGGTCCAGGGAGTCCTGGCGCAGCCGGCCCACCCATACCTGATCCGTGCCGGTGGCGTCGGCAACCGGCGTCGGATAACCACCGACGCTGGCCCGATCCAGCAGCTTGACCCCCGGCGCCTTGCGCAGCAGCGTGGCAGCACGCTTGGCCGGCAGCGCCTCCCCGGTGCGGACCTGCATGACCTGAGCGCTGCCAAAGAAGGTCGGCACCAGCACGCAGGTGACCGATACCGGCAGCTGCGGCAATTGCAGAATGCGCCGTACATCGTCCGCCAGCTGCGTTTCGACGGCGCTGTTACCGCTGTCATCCAGCTCGCCGATGCGCGGGATCAGGTTGAAGGCCGCCTGCTTGTCGAACGCGCCCTTTTCTGCCGGCTGCCCGTTGAGCAGGCGACCGGTCTGCAGCGCCAGGGCTTCGACCTCGTCACTGCCGACAGTCGACATCGACTGGTAGGTGGCCAGGGTGACGGACTGCAAGCCGGCCTCGGCGACCAGTGGCTGCAGCGCTACCAGCGTCTGCACCACCTGCGCATCGGGGCAGGACACCATGCCGCGGGGCCGCACACTCTGCAGCGCCTGCGGATTGACCTCGGCGACCACCAGCGGCACATCGGCTTCGCCACGGAAGGCGCCGCAAGCGTCCACCACCAGGCAGCCGGCCTTCACCGCCTGAGCCGCCCAGCCGGTGGCCAGCTCGGCATCGGCAAACAGCACCACTGCCACCTGGGCGAAGTCGAACCGCTCCAGCACCTCAACCCGCTGGCTCTGCCCCTTGAGCATGGGGCGGCCACCGGCACGGTCTTCGGTGTCCAGCAGGTGGATACGGCCGAAGGCAAACTCATGCTCGTCGAGCACATTCAGCAGGGTTTCGCCTATCAAGCCACTCACACCCACTATCGCAACATCACCGGTCTTGCTCATATAAGGAAATTCCCACTGAATCCTGAAAACACAAAGGGCACCCCCGCCTGGCGGGGGTGCCCTGATTACTTGCTCTGCTCCGAGCGACTCAACCCTCGAGCAGAATCCGCAGCATGCGGCGCAGCGGCTCGGCGGCGCCCCACAACAGCTGATCACCAACGGTGAAGGCGGACAGGTACTGCGAGCCCATATTGAGCTTGCGCAGACGCCCTACCGGTACCTTCAGCGTACCGGTCACGGCGGTCGGCGTCAGGTCACGGACGCTGGCTTCCTTCTCGTTCGGCACCACCTTGGACCAGGGATTGTGCGCGTCGAGCATGGCTTCGATATCCGCCAGCGGCACATCCTTGTTCAGCTTGATGGTCAGCGCCTGGCTGTGACAACGCATGGCGCCGATGCGCACGCAGATGCCATCCACCGGGATCGGACGACCGCTGCGGCCGATGATCTTGTTGGTCTCGGCCTGGGCCTTCCACTCTTCACGGCTCTGCCCATTGGGCAGTTGCTTGTCGATCCAGGGAATCAGACTGCCGGCCAGCGGCACACCGAAGTTCTCTGCGGGGAAGCTGTCGTCACGCAGGGTCGCTGCGACCTGGCGGTCGATATCCAGGATGGCACTGGCCGGGTCGGCCAGTTGGTCGGCCACCGAGCCATTGATCACGCCCATCTGCTTGATCAGCTCGCGCATGTTCTGCGCCCCGGCGCCACTGGCGGCCTGATAGGTCATGGCACTCATCCACTCGACCAGCCCGTTCTCGAACAGGCCACCCAGGCCCATCAGCATCAGGCTGACGGTGCAGTTGCCACCGACGAAGGTCTTCATGCCGTCACGTACGGCCTGATCGATGTTGCGACGGTTGACCGGGTCCAGCACGATGATCGCTTCATCTTCCATGCGCAGGGTCGAGGCCGCATCGATCCAGTAGCCCTTCCAACCTTCAGCACGCAGCTTGGGATAGACGGCACTGGTGTAGTCGCCACCCTGGCAGGTAATGATGATGTCCATCGGCTTGAGGGCTTCGATGTCGTAAGCATCCTTCAGCTCGGGAATGGCCTTGCCGATATCCGGACCGGTGCCACCGACGTTCGAGGTGGTGAAAAATACCGGATCGATGGAAGCGAAGTCATTCTCTTCACGCATACGCTGCATGAGCACGGAACCCACCATGCCCCGCCAGCCGATCAAACCAACTTGTTTCATAACTGCAGACCCCCATGGGGTGAAATTCACGACAACTGCACCCGGCCAGCGCCGGGTACAAATTAAGCAATGCGACAGGTTACAGGTTTTTCAGCGCCGCGACCACGGCGTCACCCATTTCCCGGGTACCGACCTGACGGCAGCCCGCCGCCATGATATCGCCGGTACGCAGGCCCTGATCCAGCACCTGACTGACGGCAGTCTCGATGGCATTGGCCGCATCGGCCTCGGCGAAGCTGTAGCGCAGCATCATGGAGACCGACAGGATGGTCGCCAACGGGTTGGCAACGCCCTGCCCCGCAATATCCGGTGCGCTGCCATGGCAGGGCTCGTACATACCCTTGTTCTGCGCGTTCAGTGATGCAGAGGGCAGCATGCCGATGGAACCGGTGAGCATGGAAGCCTGATCCGACAGAATGTCACCGAACATGTTGTCGGTAACGATCACGTCGAACTGCTTGGGCGCACGGACCAGCTGCATGGCGGCGTTGTCGACGTACATGTGCGACAGCTCGACATCCGGGTAGTCCTTGGCCACCTCTTCCACTACTTCGCGCCACAACTGGCTGGACGCCAGTACGTTGGCCTTGTCCACCGAACACAGTTTCTTGCTGCGCAGGCGGGCCATGTCGAAGCCGACGGTGGCGATGCGACGGATCTCGCTTTCGCTGTAGGGCAAGGTGTCGTAAGCCTGACGCTCGCCATTGTCCAGCATCCGGCGCTCGCGGGGCTGACCGAAGTAGATACCGCCGGTCAGTTCGCGAACGATCAGGATATCCAGCCCCGATACTACCTCGGGCTTGAGGGTGGATGCCTCGGCCAATTGCGGATACAGCAACGCCGGGCGCAGGTTGCCGAACAGCTCCAGTTGCGAACGGATCTTCAGCAGGCCGCGCTCGGGACGCAGTGCCGGGTCGATGGTATCCCACTTGGGGCCGCCCACTGCGCCGAGCAGAATCGCATCGGCCTGCCGCGCGCGTTCCAGCGTCTCGTCCGCCAGCGGCGTGCCGTAACGATCGTAGGCAGCGCCGCCCAGATCGTCATAGCTCAGCTCAACACCCAGGCCGTATTTCTCGCTGGCCACATCCAACACCTTGACCGCTTCGGCAACGATTTCCGGGCCGATTCCATCGCCGGGGAGAACCAGAATCTTCTTTGACATATTTCGGTAAACCTTTGTTCTTTAAGCTGGAAGCTTCAATTTACTTGATGGCGTCAAACAACCACGGCTGCGTCTGGCGGTGTTTTTCCTCGAACGCCCGGATCGCATCAGCGTCCTGCAGGGTCAGGCCGATATCGTCCAGGCCATTGAGCAGGCAGTGCTTGCGAAAAGCATCGACCTCGAAGCTATAGCTCTTGCCGTCCGGGCGGGTCACGGTCTGCGCCTGCAGGTCCACGGTCAGTTGATAGCCTTCTTCCGCTTCCGCCTGCTTGAACAGATCATCAATATCTTGTTCTTTTAAAACAATAGGTAACAAGCCATTCTTGAAGCTGTTGTTGAAGAAAATATCAGCAAAACTCGGTGCCAGCACCGCGCGAAAGCCATACTCATCCAGGGCCCAGGGGGCGTGTTCGCGACTGGAGCCGCAACCGAAGTTCTCCCGCGCCAGCAATACACTGGCGCCCTGATAGCGGGGCTGGTTCAGCACGAAATCCGGATTCAGCGGACGGCTGGTATGGTCCTGGCCTGGGTAGCCTTCATCGAGGTAACGCCACTCGTCGAACAGGTTGGGGCCGAAGCCGGTACGCTTGATCGACTTGAGAAACTGCTTGGGAATGATCTGGTCGGTGTCCACGTTGGCCCGATCCAGCGGCGCCACCAGCCCGGTGTGTTTGGTAAAGGCCTTCATGCGCTTGCCTCCTCTGTGAGCATGTCACGCACATCAACGAAATGGCCGGCGATCGCTGCCGCTGCCGCCATGGCCGGGCTGACCAGATGGGTACGCCCGCCATTGCCCTGCCGCCCCTCGAAGTTGCGGTTGGAGGTCGAGGCGCAATGCTCGCCGGGCTGCAGACGATCCGGGTTCATTGCCAGGCACATGGAACAGCCCGGATCACGCCATTCGAAACCGGCGGCCTTGAAGATCACATCCAGACCTTCGCGCTCGGCCTGTTCCTTGACCAGCCCCGAGCCGGGCACGACCATCGCCTGCTTGATGGTATTGGCCACCTTGCGACCCTTGGCGACCACCGCCGCGGCACGCAGATCCTCGATCCGCGAGTTGGTGCAGGAGCCGATGAAGACCCGGTCCAGCTTGATCGTGGTGATCGGCTGGTCGGCTTCCAGCCCCATGTATTGCAATGCGCGCTGATAGCCACTGCGCTTGACCGCATCGGTTTCCCGGGCCGGATTGGGTACATTGGCATCGACCGCCACCACCATCTCGGGGGAAGTACCCCAGGACACCTGCGGCTTGATCTGCGCTGCATCCAGCTCGACCACGGTATCGAACACCGCATCGGCGTCGGACACCAGATCCTGCCAGGCGACCACCGCCCGCTCCCAATCCTCGCCCTTGGGCGCGTAGGGGCGATCCTTGACGTAGGCGACGGTTTTTTCGTCGCAGGCGACCAGACCGACGCGGGCACCGGCCTCGATGGCCATGTTGCAGACGGTCATGCGCCCTTCCATCGACAGGCCGCGGATAGCGGAACCGGCGAATTCGATGGCATGGCCATTACCACCGGCAGTGCCGATCTTGCCGATCACCGCCAGTACGATGTCCTTGGCGGTCACGCCAAAGCCCAGCTCGCCATCGACCCGGACCAGCATGTTCTTCATTTTCTTGGCCACCAGGCACTGGGTAGCCAGCACGTGTTCGACCTCGGAGGTGCCGATACCGTGAGCCAGGGCACCGAAGGCGCCATGGGTGGCGGTATGCGAGTCGCCGCAGACGATGGTCATGCCCGGCAGGGTCGCGCCCTGCTCCGGCCCGACCACGTGCACGATGCCCTGCCGGCGGTCAGTCATCTGGAATTCCAGGATGCCGAAGTCCTTGCAGTTGTCATCCAGCGTGGTGACCTGGAGCTTGGATACCAGATCTTCGATGCCGGCCACGCCAGCCGCACGGTTGACGGTGGGCACGTTGTGATCCGGCGTCGCCAGGTTGGCGTCGATGCGCCACGGCTTGCGCTCGGCCAGGCGCAGACCTTCAAAGGCCTGCGGCGAGGTCACTTCATGTAACAGATGGCGATCGATATACAACAGGGCCGAACCATCGTCCCGTTGCTTGACCAGATGGTTATCCCAAAGCTTGTCGTAAAGCGTCTTGGCGGACATGCTTGTCTCCTGAATCGGCTGATGACTGGCGGTCCCTGAATATCCGGCCGGCAGTTTCTGAGTACAAGGCGATGGTAAGAGCTGGCCAACAATAAAACAAATTCATTATATTCATGCATTGGATAACCATCAGGAATCCATTATGGATATTGCCAACTTCACCGCCTTCCTTGCCGTGGCCTCGACCGGCTCCTTTTCCCGCGCCGCGGAACAGCTGCACCTGACCCAGCCGGCCATCAGCAAGCGTATCGGCGCTCTGGAGCAGCAGTTGGGTGCCCGCCTGTTCGACCGTATCGGCAAGCACGTGGGCCTGACCGAGGCCGGCCGCACCCTGCAGCCGCGGGCCGAACTCATCATCAATACCCTGAACGACACCCGCCGCGCCCTGGGCAATCTGTCGGCCAACATCCAGGGGCGGCTCAGCCTGGCCACCAGTCACCATATCGGCCTGCACCGCCTGCCGCCCCTGCTGCGCCGCTTCACCAAGGCGTATCCGGGCGTGGTGCTGGATATCGAGTTTCTCGATTCCGAAATAGCTTATGACAAAGTGTTGCATGGGGAAATCGAGCTGGCGGTGATCACCCTGGCGCCCGAGGTCGAGCCGCCGATCATCGCCACCCGCATCTGGCATGACCAACTGGAATTCGTGGTCGCCCCCGAGCATCCGCTGGCCGGTAAAGAGAAAGTGCAGCTGCACCAATTGGCCAGTTATCCGGCGGTGTTCCCGGGCGTCAATACCTTTACCCACCGCGTGGTCGAGCAATTGTTCGAGCGCCGAGGCATTACCCCTCAGGTCAGCATGAGCACCAACTATATGGAGACCATCAAGATGATGGTCTCCATCGGCCTGGCCTGGAGTGTGCTGCCACGCACCATGATCGATTCCCAGGTGTGCGCCCTGCGGATCCCGGATGCCGGTCTGGTTCGCGAGCTTGGCTGTATCCACCACAGTGGCAGGACGTTATCCAACGCGGGGCGCGCGCTCATCGAGCTGCTGCATACGGAGAGAGAAAGCGGCAGCCAGGTTTGAACTTGTTGCATGCCCCGCAGTCTCAGGCGGTAAGAGGTGCGGATACCCGCAACAGATCAACGAAGTGCACAGGGAATCACCATGAACAAGTCAATGTTGTCAGGCATCGTCATCGGCGCAATCGTCGCTACAGCGGGAGGCGCCATTGCCGGCTATAACGCATTGTCCGACAAGACGCCGACCCACGCGCAAGTCCTCAATGTCGTCGAGATCAAGGAAAACGAGCGCATTCCGCGTGAGGTCTGCGAGCAGGTTACCGTGACCCGTCAGAAACCGGTCCAGGATCAGCATCAGGTGCTGGGCAGCGTAGCGGGCGCCGTGATCGGCGGCGTGCTGGGCAACCAGGTCGGTGGCGGCACCGGCAAGAAAATCGCGACCGTTGCCGGCGCGGCAGCGGGCGGTTATGCCGGCAACAAGACCCAGGAACGCATCCAGCAGGGCAACACCTACACTACCACCGAGAATCGCTGCGAAACCGTCTACGACAATAATGAGAAGATTGTCGGCTATCAGGTTGACTACAGCATCGGTGATGAGAACGGTACCGTCCGCATGGATCGCCACCCCGGCGATACCATTCCGCTGCAGAACGGCCAGCTGGTGCTGGCAGGTCAGTAATACCTATTCGGCCCGGGTGTCCTGCCCGGGCCGCTCCTCCTGACACAACTCCAGCCAACGCCGCATCCCCGCACTGATGAATTTGTTGCGGTGGCGCACGAAGTACAGCCCGCGTTTGAAATCCCGGTGCGGCACCGGTAACGGCACCAGCGTGCCTCGGCGAAAGGCATCACCCAGAGTAATGGCCGACAGGCAGCCCACTCCCAGCCCGGCTTCCACCGCACGCTTGATGGCTTCGGTGTGCTGCAGCTCCAGTTTGATATTGAGCTGGGGTAACAGACCGTGCAGTGCCCATTCGAAGTTCTGCCGGGTACCCGAGCCCTGCTCGCGGACGATCCACTCGGCTTGCGTCAGGTCATCGTCATTCAGCCAGGGCTTGCCCGCCAGTTCATGATCCGGGGCGCAGAACACCACCAGCTCGTCTTCCCGCCAGTACAGCATCTTGAGGTCCGGGTGACGGGTCTCGCCTTCGATCAT
>DXBL01000096.1 GCA_019116555.1 Candidatus Pseudomonas excrementavium | reverse complement strand
CTGGTGCTGGGTGACCAGCCGCTGCAATTGCCGGTACGCATCAGCAGCGATCTGCCACTGGGCGTGGTTGGCCTGCCGGCAGGCCTGCCGGGTATCCCGCCCCTGACGGGCACCAGCGTGGTGACCGAACTGAGGGAGGCCGCACAATGAGCTGGTTCACCCCCGAAGTAATCGCCGTGCTGATCAGCGTGATCAAGGCCATCGTCATTCTGCTGGTCGTGGTGATCGCCGGCGCCCTGCTGAGCTTCGTCGAACGTCGCCTGCTCGCCGTGTGGCAAGATCGCTACGGCCCCAACCGGGTCGGTCCCTTCGGCATGTTCCAGATCGTCGCGGACATGCTGAAGATGTTCTTCAAGGAAGACTGGACCCCGCCGTTTTCCGACAAACTGATCTTCACCCTGGCGCCAGTGGTGGCGATGAGTTCACTGCTGGTGGCCTTTATCGTGGTGCCGATCACCCCGACCTGGGGCGTGGCGGACCTGAACATCGGTCTGTTGTTCTTCTTTGCCATGGCCGGTCTGACGGTCTATGCGGTGCTGTTCGCCGGCTGGGCCAGCAACAACAAATTCGCCCTGCTCGGCGGCCTGCGCGCCGCGGCCCAGACGTTGTCCTACGAAGTGTTCCTGGGCCTGTCGCTGATGGGCATCGTGGCGCAGACCGGCTCGTTCAACATGCGCGATATCGTCGCCTATCAGGCCGATAACCTGTGGTTCATCATTCCGCAGATCTTCGGTTTCCTGACCTTCTTCATCGCTGGCGTTGCGGTCACCCACCGTCACCCGTTCGACCAGCCGGAGGCAGAGCAGGAGCTGGCCGATGGTTACCACGTGGAGTATGCGGGGATGAAATGGGGCATGTTCTTCGTCGGCGAATACATCGGCATCGTGCTGGTCTCGGCGCTGCTGGCGACGCTGTTCTTCGGCGGCTGGCACGGGCCCTTCGATCTGTTGCCGCAGCTGCCGTTCCTGTGGTTCGCGCTGAAGACCGGCTTCTTCATCATGATCTTCATCCTGCTGCGTGCGTCGCTGCCGCGTCCGCGCTACGACCAGATGATGGCATTCGGCTGGAAGGTCTGCCTGCCATTGACCCTGATCAACCTGCTGGTGACCGGCGCGCTTGTGCTGGCCGCGGCCTGAGGAGACAGCCATGATCAAATCGATTATTCATGTAATACATGGCACCTACACCCAGCTGCGTAGCCTGGTGATGATCTTCGGCCATGCGTTCCGCAAGCGGGACACTCTGCAATACCCCGAAGAGCCGGTCTACCTGCCGCCGCGCTACCGTGGCCGCATCGTGCTGACCCGCGATCCCGACGGTGAGGAGCGTTGCGTGGCCTGCAACCTGTGCGCTGCCGCCTGCCCGGTTGGCTGCATTTCCCTGCAGAAGGCCGAGACCGAGGATGGTCGCTGGTATCCAGAGTTCTTCCGCATCAACTTCTCGCGCTGCATCTTCTGCGGCCTGTGTGAAGAAGCCTGCCCGACCACCGCCATCCAGCTGACCCCGGACTTCGAGCTGGCCGAATACAAACGCCAGGACCTGGTGTACGAGAAGGAAGACCTGATGATTGCCGGCACCGGCAAGAACCCGGACTACAACTTCTATCGCGTATCCGGCCTGTCGATCGCCGGCAAGCCCAAGGGCGCCGCGCAGAACGAGGCCGAGCCGGTCAACGTCAAGGGGCTGCTGCCATGATCCCTGTGAGGAATATCTGATGGAATTCGCCTTTTATTTCTCCGCCGGGGTGGCCGTGGCGGCCACGCTGATGGTGATTACCAATACCCGCGCAGTGCATGCGCTGCTGTATCTGGTCACCTCGCTGCTGGCGGTGTCCATGTGCTTCTTTTCTCTCGGCGCGCCTTTTGCCGGGGTGTTGGAGATCATCGTGTATGCCGGCGCCATCATGGTGCTGTTCGTCTTCGTGGTGATGATGCTCAACCTGGGCAGTGACAGCTATAACCAGGAGCGCCAATGGCTCAGCCCGCGGGGATGGATCGGGCCTGGCATCCTATCCGGCCTGTTGCTTGCCCAGTTGCTGTATGTGCTATTCAGCGAGCCGTCCTCCGGTACCATCAGTGGCACCACGGTCGACGCCAAGGCGGTGGGTTTTGCCCTGTTCGGCCCCTACATCCTGGCGGTGGAACTGGCAGCGATGATGCTATTGGGCGCGATGGTCACCGCCTTCCATATCGGACGTCACGAAGCCAAGGAGGTGGCATGAACGGTATTCCCCTGGAGCACGGCCTGGCGCTGGCCGCCGTGCTGTTCAGCCTCGGCCTGGCCGGGCTGATGATCCGTCGCAATATCCTCTATGTGCTGATGAGCCTGGAGATCATGATGAACGCCGCCGCACTGGCCTTCGTCGTGGCTGGTGCCCGCTGGGAGCAGCCCGACGGCCAGGTGATGTTCATCATGGTGATCACGCTTGCAGCCGCCGAGGCCAGTATCGGCCTGGCTATCCTGCTGCAACTGTATCGCCGCTTCAGAACCCTGGATATCGATGCTGCCAGTGAGATGCGCGGATGAACCTTCTATTTCTAACCCTGTTGTTTCCGCTGATCGGCTTCCTGCTGCTGGCCTTCTCCCGCGGACGCTGGCCGGAGAACCTCTCGGCGCTGATCGGTGTCGGCTCGGTGGGCCTGTCTGCCCTGGTCAGTGCCTGGATCATTGTCCAGTTCAGCACCGGCGCCCTGCAGGACGGTGCCTATATCCAGGTACTCTGGCAATGGATGGCGGTGGGCAACTTCACTCCCAGCCTGACCCTGTATCTGGATGGCCTGTCGCTGACCATGCTCGGCGTGGTCACCGGCGTCGGTTTTCTGATCCACCTGTTCGCCAGTTGGTACATGCGCGGTGAAGCGGGCTACTCACGGTTCTTTGCCTATACCAACCTGTTTATCGCCAGCATGCTGTGCCTGATTCTGGCCGATGATCTGCTGTTTCTGTATCTGGGCTGGGAAGGCGTAGGGGTCTGCAGTTACCTGCTGATCGGCTTCTATTACACCGAGCGCAGGAATGGCAATGCCGCGCTCAAGGCCTTCCTGGTGACCCGGGTCGGCGACGTGCTGATGGCCTTCGGTCTGTTCATTCTGTTCGTGCAACTGGGCACGCTGAATATCCAGGAGCTGCTGGTACAGGCGCCGCAGATGTTCGCCGAAGGCGACTTCTGGATCACTCTGGCAACCCTGTCCTTGCTCGGTGGCGCTGTCGGTAAATCCGCACAGTTGCCATTGCAGACCTGGTTGGCCGACGCCATGGCCGGCCCGACGCCGGTGTCGGCGCTGATTCACGCGGCGACCATGGTCACCGCGGGGGTCTATCTGATCGCCCGTACCCATGGGCTGTTCCTGCTGACGCCGGACATCCTGCAACTGGTCGGGATCGTCGGTGGCGCCACCCTGCTGCTGGCTGGCTTCGCCGCACTGGTACAGACCGATATCAAGCGCATCCTCGCCTACTCGACCATGAGCCAGCTGGGCTACATGTTCCTGGCGCTGGGTGTCGGCGCCTGGGAAGCGGCGATCTTCCACCTGATGACCCACGCCTTCTTCAAGGCACTGCTGTTCCTTGCGTCCGGCTCGGTCATTCATGCCTGCCACCATGAGCAGAACATCTTCCGGATGGGTGGTTTGTGGAAGAAGCTGCCGGTGGCCTACGCCAGCTTTATCGTTGGCGGCGCCGCACTGGCGGCACTGCCGCTGCTGACCGCCGGTTTCTACTCCAAGGATGAGATCCTCTGGGAAGCCTTCGCCAGTGGCAACAGCGCCCTGCTGTACGCCGGCCTGCTGGGTGCGTTCCTGACCTCCATCTATACCTTCCGGCTGATCTTCGTGGTGTTCCATGGCCAGGTCCAGACCCAGGCCCACGCCGGCCAGGGCTTAGCGCATAATCTGCCGCTGATCGTGCTGATCATCCTCTCGACCTTTGTCGGTGCGCTGATCACTCCGCCGCTGGCGGGCGTGCTGCCGCAGAGCGTGGGGCATGCCGGGGGTGAAGGCCGCGTCGGCCTGGAAGTGCTGTCGGGCATCATCGCAGTGGCCGGTATCCTTCTGGCAGCCTGGCTGTATCTGGGACGTCGCCGTGTGGTTGAGACCATACGCAACAGCGGGCCGGGCCGTTTCCTGACCGCCTGGTGGTTTGCGGCCTGGGGCTTCGACTGGCTGTATGACAAGGTGTTCGTACAGCCCTATCTGTGGCTGACCCGGATTCTGCGCCGCGACCCGCTGGATCGCACTATCGGTATTCTGCCGCTGCTGGCCCGGGGCAGTCATGCACTGCTCATCCGCACCGAGAACGGCCAGATCCGCTGGTACGCCGCCTCCATTGCCGGTGGTGCGGTGCTGGTGATCGCTGTTCTGCTGCTGTCGGTGGCCTGATTATGAATTTACGCAAGGAAATGATCCCGTCATGATTCTGCCCTGGCTGGTCCTGATCCCCTTCATTGGCGGCCTGCTGTGCTGGCAAGCCGAACGTTTCAGCAGCTCCCTGCCCCGCTGGCTGGCGCTGCTGACCATGGGTCTGGTGCTGGTCCTGAGCCTGTGGCTCTGGGCCAGTGCCGACTATTCCCTGGCTGGTGTAACCGATGGCACGCCGGTCTGGACGCTGGAGTTCAACCACGTCTGGATCGAGCGCCTGGGCATCAACCTGCACCTGGCACTCGATGGCCTGTCGCTGCTGATGCTGATCCTCACCGGTATCCTCGGTGTGCTGTCGGTACTCTGCTCATGGAAAGAGATCCAGCACCGCATCGGCTTCTTCCACCTCAACCTGATGTGGATCCTCGGTGGCGTGGCCGGTGTGTTCCTGGCCATGGACCTGTTCCTGTTCTTCTTCTTCTGGGAAATGATGCTGGTGCCGATGTATTTCCTCATCGCGCTCTGGGGGCATAGCGGCGAAGGCAAGAAGACCAGGATCAACGCCGCCACCAAGTTCTTCATCTTCACCCAGGCCAGCGGCCTGATCATGCTGGTGGCGATCCTCGGCCTGGTGCTGTTCAACTTCAACCAGACTGGCGTACTGACCTTCGCCTATGAAGACCTGCTCGGCCTGGAAATGCCACCGGGTGTGGAATACATCCTCATGCTCGGCTTCTTCATCGCCTTCGCGGTGAAGTTCCCTATCGTACCGCTGCACTCCTGGCTGCCCGATGCCCACGCCCAGGCACCTACCGCCGGCTCGGTGGATCTGGCCGGCATCCTGTTGAAGACCGCCGCCTACGGCATGCTGCGCTTCGCCCTGCCGTTGTTCCCCAACGCCTCGGTCGAGTTCGCGCCGATCGCCATGACCCTGGGCCTGATCGGCATCTTCTACGGCGCCATACTGTCCTTCGCCCAGACCGACATCAAGCGCCTGGTGGCCTATTCCAGTATTTCGCACATGGGCTTTGTGCTGATCGGCATCTACGCCAGCACCCAGCTGGCGCTGCAGGGCGCGGTGGTGCAGATGGTTGCCCACGGTCTGTCGGCGGCAGCGCTGTTCATACTCTGCGGCCAGCTCTACGAGCGCATCCACACCCGTG
>DXBL01000095.1 GCA_019116555.1 Candidatus Pseudomonas excrementavium | reverse complement strand
CCTGCCAGTCGATTCTTGCGAACCCCATCCGCCGGAAATACCTTCCCGCTCATCGCGATATAAATTCCCGGTTGGCAGACATTCAGCGCGCCGACCGCCAGTCCCAGGTTGAACAGTGCATCCGAATCGCGGAAGCGTGCCGGTTGCATCGCACCGGTCAGCACGATCACCTTATTGTCGATATCGGCTAGCGCCGCTGCGGTGACCGTCATGGTGTCGGTGCCATGGGTAATGAGGATGTGGTCATGGGGGCAGGTGGCGACTTTGGCGTGGATCAGTTCGCGGTCGGCGTCGTTCAATTCCAGACTGTCCTTTTTTACCAGCGACTCGATGGCATAATCGAATCCGACCCGGGCCTGCTGCAACAGCTCGCCGGCCATGGGTTCGCCGATCTGATATTCGCTGAGCGCGTCGAAATACAGCTTGTCGAGGGTGCCGCCGGTGCTGAAGATCTGTACGAACATGAGTTTCTCCCAGGATGATTGCCGCCAGTATGCCGTCTGATATCGTCGAAAACAGCCCTGCCGTCACCGCCACCGAGACGATCTGGTGGGTGTATATGGTGCGCGCCGAGAATGGTCACCTGTATACCGGTATCAGCACCGACCCGGAGCGGCGGTTCCGGGAGCATGCCAGCGGCAAGCGCGGTGCACGTTTCTTCAATCGTAGTCCGGCCAGCGCGCTGGTGTGGCGTGAGCGCTGCGCGGATCGCTCTGCTGCGCTGCGCCGTGAGCTGGCGGTCAAGGCGCTGCGCAAGGCGGCGAAAGAACGCCTGATCTGCCTGCAGCCGGAGCCCGAAGGCTGAGTGACCGACGCTGTCGATGATCTCCGATTGACGAGGCAGGTCGCCTTGGCACAGGCTAAGCTGACTTTCAATCACTGATCGGAGATTGTCATGAGCGAACTGATTCTGCACCACTATTCCCAGTCACCTTTTGCTGAGAAAGCCCGCCTGATGCTCGGATTGAAGGGGCTTTCGTGGCATTCGGTGCTGATCCCCCCGGTCATGCCCAAGCCCGATCTGACCGCCCTGACCGGGGGCTACCGGCGTACACCGGTGTTGCAGGTGGGTGCGGATATCTATTGCGATACCGCGTTGATTGCCCGCCGCCTGGAGCGGGAAAAGGCCGTGCCGGCATTGTTTCCCGAAGGGCGTGAGGCGATTGCCGCGGCGCTGGCGCAGTACGGCGACCAGGTGTTGTTCCACCATTCCATCGCGATCAATTTTCAACCCGAGGCGGTGGCGGCGCGCTTTGCCGAATTGCCGGAAGAAGTCATGAAGGGGTTTGTACGCGACCGGCAGGCGATGTTCGAACAAGGCAAGGTCAGCCGGCCTTCGGCGGAGGAAGCCCTGGCCCAGTGGCCGGTGCTGATGCGCCGACTGGAAACCCAACTGGAGCGCGATGGGGAATTCCTGCTCGGGGATGAGCCGAGCATCGCTGATCTGGCCTGGTATCACCCGCTGTGGTTCATGGCGGCCAACGCGGCAGTGTCTGTTCTGCTGGACGATTACCCGATGATCCGCGCCTGGATGGCGCGGATTGCCGACCTCGGCCAGGGCGCCTCGGCGAAGATGGATGCCGCAGAGGCCATCCGTATCGCCCATGACGCGACGCCGGAAGAGTTGCCCGAGCATGGTTTTGTCAGCACCAAGGGCTTGACGCTGGGTCAGTCGGTGACGGTCAGCGCAGTGGATTACGGTTGTGATCCGGTGGCCGGCAGCCTGGTGCATGAAGAGTCAGAAGAAATCGTCATTGCCCGTGAGGATGAGCGTGCGGGGCTGGTGCATGTGCATTTTCCGCGCATCGGCTACCGGGTCGACGCCGCCTGATGTCAGCCAGCGAAACCGTTATTGCCGTCAGCGGGCTGGGCAAGGTCTATCAATCGGGCTTTCAGGCGCTGAAGTCGGTTGATCTGCAGATCCGGCGGGGCGAGATCCTTGCCCTGCTCGGGCCCAACGGGGCGGGCAAGACCACGCTGATCAGCATTATCTGCGGGATCGTCAATCCGAGCTCCGGCAAGGTCACGGTGGACGGTTACGACATTACCCGCGATTATCGCCGGGCCCGCAGCCTGATCGGGCTGGTGCCGCAGGAGCTGACCAACAACCTGTTCGATACCGTCTGGGCGACGGTCACGCTCAGCCGCGGGCTGTTCGGCAAACCGCCGAACCGGGCCTATCTGGAGTCACTGCTGCGCGATCTGTCGCTGTGGGACAAGCGCAACGAGAAGATGATGGCGCTGTCCGGCGGCATGAAACGCCGGGTGCTAATTGCCAAGGCCCTGGCACATGAGCCGCAGATCCTGTTTCTGGACGAGCCCACCGCCGGGGTCGACGTGGAGCTGCGCCGGGATATGTGGGCCATGGTGCGCACGCTGCGGGACAAGGGCGTGACCATCATCCTCACCACCCACTACATCGAAGAAGCCGAGGAAATGGCCGACCGCATCGGCGTCATCAACCGCGGCGAGCTGCTGCTGGTGGAGGACAAGGCGGTATTGATGCGCCAGTTGGGCAAGCGTCAATTGATCATCCAGTTGCAACAGCCACTGACGTCGCTGCCGGCCGCGGTTGCGGGCAAGGCGGTGGAGTTGACCGATGATGGCTGCACGCTGGTCTACACCTTCGATGCCCAGGGCGAGCAGACCGGTGTCGGTGACCTGCTGCGGTCGCTGGCGCGCGAAGGCGTCGAGTTCAAGGATGTGAACTCCAGCCAGAGCTCCCTGGAGGAGATCTTCGTCGGGCTGGTGCATGACAGCAATCAGCAGCGGGGTACGGCATGAATCTGTATGGCATGTGGGCGATCTACTATTCCGAGCTGTCACGCATGTGGCGCACCCTGTTCCAGAGCATCGCCTCGCCGGTGATTTCCACCTCGCTGTACTTCATCGTGTTTGGTGCGGCGATTGGCGCGCGGATGGAGGAGATCGACGGGGTCAGCTATGGCGCCTTCATCATCCCCGGTCTGATCATGCTGATGCTGCTCAACGAAAGCATTTCCAACGCCTCCTTCGGCATCTACATGCCCAAGTTCACCGGCACGCTGTACGAGGTGCTGTCCGCGCCGGTCTCGCCCATGGAAATCGTGGTGGGCTACGTCGGTGCGGCGGCGACCAAGTCGGTGTTGCTGGGCCTGCTGATCCTGATCACCGCGCGGTTGTTCGTGACCTACGAGATTGCCCATCCGGTGTGGATGATGTCCTTCCTGATCCTGACAGCCGTCACCTTCAGCCTGTTCGGCTTCATCATCGGCGTCTGGGCCGATGGTTTCGAGAAGCTGCAGATCATTCCGCTGATGATCGTCACGCCGCTGGCCTTTCTCGGTGGCAGTTTCTACTCGATCAACATGCTGCCGCCGGTGTGGCAGACCATCACCCTGTTCAACCCGGTGGTGTACCTGATCAGCGGCTTTCGCTGGAGTTTCTATGGGCAGGCCGACGTGCATATCGTCACCAGTCTGGCCATGACCTTCGTCTTTCTGGCGATCTGCCTGGCGCTGGTCTGGTGGATTTTCCGTACCGGTTACAAGCTCAAGCCCTGAGCCGGCAGTGGCAAAAGGGTTGAACAGTCCGTGTCCGGGTCGGTCCCTGTAGAAAGGGCAACGACAAGCGGACGACGATGATTTTTGCTGATCGCAAGCAGGCCGGCCAGGCGCTGGCTCAATCCCTCACTGACTACGCGGGCCGCGCGGACGCCTTGCTGCTGGCGCTGCCGCGGGGTGGTGTACCGGTGGCGGCGGAGGTGGCCGCGGCGCTGCATCTGCCGCTGGATATCCTGCTGGTGCGCAAACTCGGCGTGCCCGGGCATGAGGAATACGCCATGGGTGCGATTGCCGAGGGTGGCAGTTGCTACCTCGATCACGCATTGATTCACTCACTGGGCATTACCGACGAGCAGGTCGAAGCGACCCGGCGTCGGGAAGAAGCCGAGCTGCAGCGGCGTGGCCAGACCTACCGGGGCGTGATTGCTGCGCCCGAACTACTTGGGCGAACCGCCATTCTGGTCGATGACGGCCTGGCCACCGGCGCCACCATGCTGGCGGCCATCAGCGCGGTACGCGACTTGGGCGCCGCGGTGGTGGTCGTCGCTGTGCCGGTAGCGGCGGCCGAGACCGGCCATCGTCTCGAAGCGCTGGTGGATGAGCTGATCTGTCCGCACCTGATCGAACCGCTCCGCGGCGTTGGTCTGTGGTATGAGGACTTTTCGCAGGTTTCCGACGACGTTGTCATTCGTTTGCTCAGCCAGTACCGCACAGGAGTTGATCATGACCGAAGCTGATTCCATTCTGGTTCGCACCATGGAAAAAGAAGCCGTGCCGCTGACCGGCCAGCCGCGGGATTTTGATGCGATCATCGAGGCGGCGCGGGGCAAGTCGCTGGTGATGATCGGTGAGGCGACCCACGGCACTCGCGAGTTCTACCACACGCGAGCGCAGATCACCCGCCGGCTGGTGACGGAACTGGGCTTTGCCGGCGTGGCGGTGGAGGCCGACTGGCCCGATGCCTATGCGATCAACCGTCATGTCTGGAACCTGGACCCGGGCTTGCCGGCTGAAGCGGTATTTCGCACCTTCGAACGATTTCCGACCTGGATGTGGGCCAATACCGAGGTGCTGGATTTCGTGCGCTGGCTGGCCGGGTTCAACGCCATGCCCACGCGGGCGCAGGCCGGGCTGCGCCCGGTGGGCTTCTACGGGCTGGATCTCTACAGCATGAGCAGCTCTGCCCAGGCGGTCATTGCCTATCTGGACAAGCATGATCCACCTGCGGCGGCGCGGGCGCGGGAGCGCTATGCCTGTCTGGATCAATATCTCAACGAGCCGCACCTGTATGGTCAGTCGGTCGAGTTCGGTCTCAGCGCATCCTGCGAACAGGCGATCACCGAGCAGCTGCAGGAAATGCAGACCCGCGCCCTCCGCCGGCTGGAAGGCTTGGGGCTGGTGTCTGATGAGCAGCGCTTCTGTGCCGAACAGAATGCTCGCCTGGTGCGTAACGCCGAGGAATACTACCGGGCCATGTTCCGCGGGCGGCCGAACTCCTGGAACGTGCGCGACAGCCATATGTTCGAAACCCTGGAGGCGCTGCGCAGCCATCTGAGCCACCAGCTGGGTGCGCCGGCGGGCGTGGTGGTGTGGGCGCACAATTCCCATGTGGGCAATGCCGCTGCCACCGAGATGGGTGCCAGGGGCGAGCTCAATGTCGGCCAGCTGGCGCGGGAAAAATATGGCGATGACGTGCTGCTGATCGGTTTCTCCACTGCCACCGGGGAAGTCACTGCGGCATCGGATTGGGACGGCCCGGCGGAGCGCAAACAGGTACGCCAACCGCTGCCCGGCAGCCATGAGGAACTGTTCCAGGCAGTGGAACATGAGCGTTTCCTGCTCGATCTGCGTGGCCCGAGCCCACTGGCGTCGCAGTTGGCCGAAGCCCGGTTGCAGCGGGCGATCGGCGTTATCTACCGGCCGCAGACCGAGCGCCACAGCCATTACTACTACACGCGCCTGGCAGAGCAGTTCGACTTCATGCTGCACTATGACCGGACCCATGCCCTGCAGTCGCTGATCAGCGAGCCGGCCCATGGGGAAGAGGTGGCCGACACCTGGCCCAGTGGGCTCTAGGCTCTGTCCAAAAGTGTCTGCGCTCGACGACTTTTGGTACAGAACCTAGGAAATCGGCTTATAGGAATGGCGTTCCGGTTCACCACCATGGTGAACCCGCTCGCAGGCCTGCAGCAGATAGGCGCTCTTGACCAGCGCCAGATGCGACAACGCCTGGGGGAAGTTGCCGATCAGGCCGTAGCGCGGGTCGTACTGTTCGGCGAGCAGGCCGACGTCGTTGCGCAGTGCCAGCAGGCGGGCGAACATGTTCTCGGCATCGCCTTCCCGGCCGCTCATGACCAGGTTGTCGGCAAACCAGAAGGAGCAGGCGAGGAAGCTGCCTTCGTCCCCGCTGAAGCTGTCCTGTGGCGGGAAGCGATGCACCAGGCCATCGCGCAACAGGTCCTGTTCGATCCAGGCAATGGTGGCCTGGACCCGTGAATCATCGATAGGCAGAAAGCCCAGCAGAGGAATCATCAGCAGGCTGGCGTCCGGGCAGGCCCGTTCATAGCTCTGCTGGAAAGCGCCCCGCTGTGGATTGAGGCCCTTGCGGCAGATCTCATCATGAATCTCATCCCGCACCGCACACCAGTGCTCCAACGGTGCCTCCAGCCCATATTC
>DXBL01000094.1 GCA_019116555.1 Candidatus Pseudomonas excrementavium | reverse complement strand
CCACACGCAACCTGTTTGCCGTTGTAGCGCGGGATATTCCCCGGGAGCATCTGGCCGGTCATTTCCACGATACCTACGGGCAGGCACTGGCCAATATCTATGCCTCGCTGCTGGAGGGCATCAGGGTTTTCGACAGTGCGGTCGCCGGGCTGGGCGGCTGCCCCTATGCCCGAGGCGCCACCGGCAATGTGGCCAGTGAGGATGTGCTGTACATGCTCCAGGGGCTGGGCATTCACACCGGTATCGACCTGGAACTGCTGATCCAGGCGGGTAATCGCATCAGTGCCGTGTTAAACAGACCCACCGGATCCCGTGTTGCCCGGGCCAGGCAAGCCGATCATTGAGCAGCGCTGCGGATGCCCCCATGCAGGCGGACATCAGCGGGCGCATATCAGAAACTGGAAATCCGGTCGCCCGGCTCGAAGCGCCAGGTGCGGATGATCTCCAGTACATCGATATCCATCAATTCACCGGTGAAGGGAGCATAGGGGGCGGCCAGCCGGACGATGCGCATCGCGGCGTTGTCCAGCACCGCATGGCCGGAGGATTCGAGAATCTGCACATCCCGCAACGAACCGTCACGGTTGATCGCCACCAGCAGCCGCAGGTTGCCGTAGATGCCCTGGCTGCGGGCTTCGGCGGGATAGTTCTGGTTGCCGATACGCTCCACTTTGCGCCGCCAGGCGTCCTTGTAATAGGCCCCCTTGTCACGCATGGTGGAAGCCGCATTGATCCGGTGTACCCGTGGCCGCTTGGCGTACTGTTGCCGCTCTTCGGCAAGCTGGGCTTCCAGGCTGGCGATGTCCTGGGACAGCGTGGACATGTCGAAACGCTGGAGAGTCTGCGGTGCCTCCACCGGGTCGGGCTTGGGTGGCGTGCGAACCGCCTTGTCCGGCGCGGGCGCGGTGGTGGTCACCAGCTTTTCCGGAGCGCTGGGCGCGGGCGGGGGAGCAGCCGGCTCGACCGGCGAGACCTGGTTGATCTCGCTGTCCTGGAATACCGTTTCTTCCGGCGTGCTGGGCGCGGCCTTGTCATCCAGGGTGCCGCTGCCTTCCTGGTCGAATTGCGCCAGGTAGTCGGCGTTCTTCGGGGCGGTTTCGCTCGGTTGACTGGCCAGAGTGATCTCCAGCGTACGGGACAGTTCGCTCGGGCTGGGCAGGTCGAAGGTGATGCCGAGAATGATCAGCGCGTGCAGCACGGCCGCCAGGAACAGGGTGAAGCCGAGCCGGTCCCTGGGTTCGATGGCCGGTTGGACGGTCGGCTGGACAGCCGGTCGAGCGGTTGAGGGCGGCGTTGCTGCTGTGTTCATGCTATCCATAGCCAGACGTGGGGGCGAACTGCTGCGCAGTCTGCCCCTGTAGTGAGAAAAAGTCTACGCACTGCGCCGCGCTTCGAGCTGTTGGGCAATGATGTCCATCAGCTTGCCGCCGATATCCGTATCGTAGGCTGCATCGATCTCGCGGATGCAGGTGGGGCTGGTCACGTTGATTTCCGTGAGATAGTCGCCGATCACATCCAGGCCGACGAACAGCAGCCCGCGACGGCGCAGTTCGGGACCCACTTCATTGGCGATCCAGCGGTCCCGTTCGCTCAGCGGGCGGGCTTCGCCCCGGCCGCCGGCCGCCAGGTTGCCGCGGGTCTCGCCCGCCTGGGGAATGCGCGCCAGGCAATAGGGCACCGGCTCGCCATTGAGCATCAGGATGCGCTTGTCGCCATCCTTGATCTCCGGCAGGTAACGCTGGGCCATGATCTGCTGCTGGCCATGTTCGGTCAGTGTCTCGATGATGACGCTGATGTTGGGGTCCTCCTGGCGCACGCGGAAGATCATCGAGCCGCCCATGCCGTCCAGCGGCTTGAGAATGACGTCCTGGTGCTCGGCAATGAAGGCGCGCAGCACATCGGCCCGGCGCGAGACGGTGTTGGGCGGACAGCACTGCGGGAACTGGGTGGCGAACAGCTTCTCGTTGCAGTCGCGCAGGCTCGCCGGCCGGTTCACCACCAGTACCCCGGCCCGTTCGGCGGCTTCGAGGATGTGCGTGGCGTAGAGGAATTCGTTATCGAAGGGCGGATCCTTGCGCATCAGCACCACGTCGAGCTCGGCCAGCGGTGCCTGGCGCATCTCGCCAAGCTGGTACCAGCGCTGCGGATCGGCGAATACCTCCAGCGGACGGCTGCAGGCCATGGCCTGACCATCCTGCAGATAGAGGTCCTGGGGCTCCATGTAATGCAGATTCCAGCCACGCTGCTGGGCGGCCAGAAGCATGGCCAGGGAACTGTCCTTCTTGTAATGGATCGCGCTGATCGGATCCATGACGATGCCAATGTCGATGCTCATGTTCGGAGGGTCGCTGTCATGATGGGGAAGTAGTTGCAGTGTACCCTTTGCTCCGGCAGCGATGAAAGTCACCGCATGTCTCATCTTCGAGAAGGGTTTATGGATTGCCCGGGAAATCTGTGTTAAAAGTAGCCGCAAATGGAATTGGCCGGTCTCCGCCGGGAACCAGACCACCTTGCAGTTGACCGACGTTTATACAAGGGCTGTGTTTATGGATGAAAATTTCGAGAGCCTGAAAGTCATGGTGATTGATGACAGCAAGACCATTCGGCGCACCGCGGAAACGCTGCTGAAAAAGGTCGGATGCAACGTCATTACCGCCGTTGACGGCTTTGATGCCCTGGCCAAGATCGCTGACAATCACCCCGATATCATCTTTGTCGACATCATGATGCCCCGTCTTGATGGCTATCAGACCTGCGCGTTGATCAAGAACAACTCGGCGTTCCGCTCCACCCCGGTGATCATGCTGTCCAGCAAGGACGGGCTGTTCGACAAGGCCAAGGGGCGTATCGTCGGCTCCGATCAGTATCTGACCAAGCCATTCAGCAAGGAAGAACTGCTGGGCGCCATCCGCGCCCATGTTCCGCAGTCGGAAACCAGAATGGCCGGATCCGCGGGAGCCTGAACGCTCGCCGGCCCAATTTGACTATCCAGGGGGATAAATGGCTCGCATTCTAGTAGTGGACGATTCGCCGACCGAGTTGTACAAGCTCACCGGCATGTTGGAAAAACACGGCTTCGAGGTGCTCAAGGCGGAAAACGGTGCCGATGGCGTGGCGCTGGCCCGTCAGGAGAAGCCCGATGCGGTACTGATGGACATCGTCATGCCCGGCCTCAATGGCTTCCAGGCCACCCGTCAACTGACCAAGGATCCGGAGACCACCGCTATCCCGGTGATCATCGTGACCACCAAGGATCAGGAAACCGACCGGGTCTGGGGCAAGCGCCAGGGCGCCAAGGACTATCTCACCAAGCCGGTGGAGGAAGCCACCCTGGTGCAGACGCTGAAGGCGGTGCTCAACGCCTGACGACGCCGAGTGGCACGGCACATGACAACAGGGACGGTATGTCAGACACAACACATCCATTTGATCTTCTTCTGCAGCTGGCGGCCCATTGCCGTCGGCAGGCTGCCGGCCTGCCGGCGCAGCAGGTGGCGGCTGAAACCTGGAGTGGTATCGGCTTCCGTCTGGCTGGCCAGCCCATGGTGGCGGCCATGGGCGAGATCAGCGAGATCCTGCACGAGCCGCGCTACACCGCGCTGCCCCGGGTCAAGTCCTGGGTGCGAGGCGTGGCCAACGTGCGCGGCCGGTTGTTGCCGATCATCGACCTGAGTCACTTTCTCGGTACACCGTCCAGCACCCCGCGCAAGCAGCGCCGGGTGCTGGTACTCGATCGCGACGAGCTGTTCGTCGGCCTGTTGGTCGATGAACTGTTCGGCATGCAGCACTTTCCAGTAAGCAGCTTTACCACCGCGGTGCCGGCCCTCGCGCAGGCGCTTCGGCCATTCGTGGTGGGCGCCTATACCGGGGAGCAGGTATCGCTGATATTCAACTTCCGGGCATTGGCGCGCGACCAGGCGTTTCTCGATGTGGCGATCTGATCGTGGGAGGGGCGTACCGGTACCCGGTATGCAATTCAGGACTCTAAGAAGCACGCGGTAGGCCAGGTAGGGGCCAGAAAATGAAAAAGCTTGATACCAATATACTGTCGACCTTGCGCAGCAATCGGACGATCAGTGGCCTGTTCGCCGCGCTGATCCTGTCGTTGATCCTGCTGTTCATCAACTTCCTGTATCTGAACGTCCAGAGTTCCTACGATACGGAATACATCGGTCACTCCGGGGAGCTGCGGGTACTGTCCCAGCAGATCTCCAAATCGGCGACCGAAGCGGCCACCGGTACGCCGCAAGCCTTCGGCCTGCTGCTGGAGGCGCGCAATGACTTCGAGGAGCGCTGGAGCTACCTGACCGACGGGCGCGAGGAGACCGGCCTGCCGCCGACACCCTCGTCCCTGCAGGAGCCGCTGGCCCGAGCCCAGGCGGACTGGGACAAGGTGAAGAACAACGCCGACGCCATTCTCAACAGCCAGAACACGGTGCTGTCTCTGCATGAGGTGGCGGCGACCCTGTCCGACACGGTGCCGCAGCTGCAGATCGAATATGAAGACGTGGTGGATGTGCTGATCGAGAGCGGCGCCTCCCCGGCGCAGGTCTCCATCGCCCAGCGTCAGTCACTGCTCGCCGAACGTATTCTCGGCTCGGTGAACCGGGTACTGACCGGTGACGCCGACGCGGTACTGGCAGCGGACAGTTTCGGTCGTGACGCCAGCCTGTTCGGCCGGGTACTCCAGGGCATGCTGGAGGGCAACGAGATCATGGATATCGACCAGGTAACCGACCCGGATGCGGTGAGCCGACTCACCGAAATTGCCGACCTGTTCAGCTTCGTATCGGATTCGGTGGACCAGATCCTGCTGACCTCCCCGGAGCTGTATGAGGTACGCACCGCCGCGAACGATATCTTCACCGATTCCCAGGTACTGCTGGATAACGTCTCGGATCTGTCCGCCGGCTTTGAGAAGCGCAGTGATTCCCGCTGGTTGAACACCCTGCTGGGTTACCTTCTGGGTATCATCGCGCTGGGCAGTATTCTGTTGATCGGCCTGCAGATGACCCGCGAGACCCGTCAGCGTCTGGCTGAAACCGCAGCCACCAACGAGCGAAACCAGGCGGCGATTCTGCGTCTGCTCGACGAGATCGCCGACCTCGCCGATGGTGACCTGACCGCCGAGGCGACGGTAACCGAAGACTTCACGGGGGCCATCGCCGACTCCATCAACTTCTCCATCGATCAGCTGCGCGCGTTGGTGGAAACCATCAACCACACGGCTTCCCAGGTGGCCATGGCGGCCCAGGAAACCCAGGGCACGGCGATGCACCTGGCCGAAGCCTCCGAACACCAGGCGCAGGAAATTGCCGGCGCCTCGGCGGCGGTCAACGAAATGGCCGTGTCCATCGACCAGGTATCGGCCAACGCCGCCGAATCGGCGGCGGTAGCGGAGCGCTCGGTAGCCATTGCCAACAAGGGCAACGAAGTGGTGCAGAGCACCATCTCCGGCATGGATATCATCCGCGAGCAGATCCAGGATACCTCCAAGCGGATCAAGCGCCTGGGTGAGTCGTCCCAGGAGATCGGTGACATCGTCAGCCTGATCAACGACATTGCCGACCAGACCAACATCCTCGCCCTGAACGCGGCGATCCAGGCCTCCATGGCCGGGGATGCGGGCCGCGGCTTCGCAGTGGTGGCCGACGAGGTACAGCGTCTGGCGGAACGTTCCTCGGGCGCTACCAAGCAGATCGAGGCACTGGTAAAGACCATTCAGACCGATACCAACGAAGCGGTTATCTCCATGGAGCAGACCACCGCCGAAGTGGTCAGCGGGGCGCGCCTGACCCAGGACGCCGGTGTTGCGCTGGAGGAGATCGAGAAGGTATCCACCAGTCTGGCGGCGCTGATCCAGAACATCTCCAATGCTGCCCGGCAGCAGGCTTCCTCTGCAGGTCACATCTCCAACACGATGAACGTCATCCAGGAGATCACCTCGCAGACCTCGGCAGGTACCACCGCCACCGCTCGCAGCATTGGCGAGCTGGCTACACTGGCCGAAAGCATGCGGCAGTCGGTGGATGGCTTCACCCTGCCCGAGCAGGTCTGAGGGCAAGCGGCGGCTGGTGGCCGCCGCGGATAACGGCACAGCGGGAGTCGCAGAGTGCACAGAACGCCACACTGGTCATTGGAGCAGTTGCCAGACATGGACGATGCGCAGTTCCGTCAGTGGCAGGCATTGCTGGAGACGCGTACCGGCGTCTGTGTCAGCGAGCAGCGCCTGGCGTACCTGCAGACCAGTCTTGGCGCACGCATGCGCGAACTGGGCATTCGCGACTATCAGGCCTATTACGACCACGTTACCCGGGGCATCAGCGGGGCGCTGGAGTGGTCGGCCCTGGTCGAATGGCTGACGGTGCGCGAAACCAGTTTCATGCGCCATCGGGCGTCCTTCGACTGCGTGGCGCGGTTTCTCGGTCAGCGTCTGGCGGCGGGTGATCAGCGGGCGCCGCAATTCTGGAGTGTTGGCTGCGCCAGTGGCGAAGAGGCCTATTCCCTGGCTGTCGTCATCGAGCAGAGCCTGGCGGCGCACGGTCTGGAGCGGCGCGACTACGGCGTCTGGGCGACGGATATCAGCCAGCACGCGCTGGACCAGGCCCGTATCGGTTGCTATTCGCTCCGCCGGTTGGGCGGCCTGACCGAGGCCGAACGCGGGCAATGGCTTGAAGAACTGCAGGATGGACAGTATCGGGTGGTACCGGCGCTGCGTGACCGGGTGTGCTTCACCCGACTGAACATCCTGGAACTGGCCCAGGCCCCGATCCGGGACCTGGATATCATTTTCTGCCAGAACCTGCTCATCTACTTCCGGCGCTGGCGCCGCCGAGACCTGCTCAACCAGTTGGCGACACGGTTGGCGCCGGGCGGCATGCTGGTGATCGGGCCGGGTGAAATAATGGACTGGAACAATCCCCTGCTGGAGCGCGTAGCCGATGAACGGGTACAGGCCTACCGGCGGCGGGACAGCATGGAATGTCTGGAGTGACTATGGGTGATCGGCATGATTATGTCGCCCTCGACTGGGTAAAAGGCGAAATTTCCGAGACGCTGAATCAAGCGCGTCAGGCCCTGGAAGCCTTTGTGGAGAACCCCGAGGATACGACGCGGCTGCGTTTTTGCCTGACCTATATCCATCAGGTCCATGGCACCTTGCAGATGGTGGAATTCTACGGCGCAGCACTGCTGGCCGAGGAGATGGAAAAGCTCGCCCAGGCGTTGATGCATGGCACCTGCCATCGGGAAAGCGAGGCGCTGGAAGTGCTGATGCAGGCAATCCTGCAGATGCCGGCCTACCTGGACCGGGTGCAGAGTGGCCGGCGCGACCTGCCGCTGCTGTTGCTGCCGTTGCTCAATGACATGCGCACCGCGCGTGGCGAAAAGCTGCTGTCGGAAAATGCCCTGTTCAGTCCTGATCTTGCCGCTGGGAGGTCAGCCGGGATGGCCCAGCAGACCGATTTTGCCAGCGAGCAGGTGAACCTGCAGCTGCGCAAGCTGCGCCAGGCCATGCAGATCGCCCATGCGGCGATCATCCGTGAACAGAACGTACCGGCCAGTGCCCACCAGCTCGGTCGGGTCTTCGGCCGCCTGGAGAACCTGTTCCAGGGTACCGGCTTTGCCGAATTGTGGAGCATTTTCGCCGGCGTGGCGGAAGGGCTCGAAATGGGCTCGATCGACAATGGCGCGGCGATTCGCCAACTCCTGCGCCAGGCCGACCGCGAGCTGCGCCAGTTGCTGGACGACACCACGAGCATCGCCGGTCGCGCGCCGGCACCGGAATTGCTGCGCAATCTGCTGTTCTACGTAGCCAAGAGCAGCGGCGACAGCCCGCGACTGGCAGCCCTGAAACAGCAATATCAACTGCAGCCGTTATGGCATGAAGATGAACAGGCGCCCGCCAGCGACAGCCGCATGGTCGGACCGGACCGCGGCACCATGCACTCGGTGGCCCAGGCCCTGGATGAGGAGCTGCTGCAGGTCAAGGAGCGGCTGGACCTGTTCGTGCGCAGTGCCGAACGCGCTCCCCTGGCGCTCGAGGAATTGCTGCCGGCGATGAAGCGCATTGCCGACACCCTGGCCGTGCTGGGCCTCGGCCAGCCGCGTCGAGTATTGCAGGAACAGGTCGAGCGGGTCGAGGGCCTGAGCCGCACCGACAAAGCGCCGAGTGATACGCAGCTGATGGAAATTGCCGGCGGCATGCTCTATGTGGAAGCCAGCCTGCATGGCATCTTCGCCATGGACCGCGCCCCCACCGAGCCCGAGGAAGAAGATCGCCAGAGCCGGCAGCTGGCCAGCGCCCAGGACATGTTCCAGGTGCAGCAGCAGGTCGTGCTGGAGGCGCGCAATGCCCTGGAACAGACCCGGGATGCCATCAACGCCTTCATCGCCGGGCAATGGGATCATGCCCAGCTGGAGCCGGTGGATGAGTTGCTCAACAGCGTGCGTGGCGGCCTGGCCATGCTGCCGCTGGAGCGCGCCGCTGCAGCGGTTGCGGCCTGTCGTCTATACCTGAGTCAACAACTGGTCCGCGAGCGCAAGGTGCCCGACTGGGAAGCCCTGGATGCGCTGGCCGACGTCATCACCAGCATCGACTACTACCTGGAGCGGGTGGCCGAGGATGATACCGGCCGCGGCGACAGCATTCTCGCCGTCGCCGAGGAGCGCCTGACATCGCTCGGCTATGGACCGGAGCAACTGGCTGCCGTCATGGCCGCCGGGCCGGATATCCCGGTCGCGCCACCGGCAGCACCGGCTGCTACCACCAGCGTCGCGGATGACGAAGACGAGGACGAGCTGGACCCCGAGCTGCTGGACATCTTCATCGAGGAAGTCGGTGAAGTGCTCGAGACCTTCGATGAATACCTGCCCAGCTGGCAGGCCGATACCCAGGACAAGGCTGCCCGCACCGAAGTGCGGCGCGGTTTTCATACTCTCAAGGGCAGCGGACGCATGGTCCGTGCCGGGGTCCTGGCCGAACTGTCCTGGTCAGTCGAGAACATGCTCAACCGGGTCATCGATGGCAACGTCGAGGCCAGCCCGGCGGTGTTTGCGGTGGTCAATGCGGTACGCGCGCTGATACCGAACCTGCTGGAAGATTTTGCCGCCGGTCAGCAACAGATGCTGCCGGAGGTCGAGCAGCTGGCCGCCCAGGCCGATGCCCTGTCCCGTGGCGAACCGCTGCCCGAGGTGGAAGATCACAGCGAAGTCGACGATCTGCCGAGCATCGAGCCCGAATGGTTGACCGACGCGGCGCTGGAGCTGGAAGAGGCGGCTGCAGAAGAGCCTGAGCCGTCAAGCGCACCGGTTGCAGAAGAGTGGAGCGTCGAAGACGAGGCTGAAGTCGAGCCGGAATTCAAATTCGAGCCTGAGACAGCGGCGCCCGAGCTGACAGCCGATACCGAGGCCGAGAGCGGGCAAAGCGGCTCCGAACCTGAGGATCTGGCAGCGCTGCTGGAGCCGTCGGGGCCTGACTATGCACCGGATATTGAGCCGGTCGGATCGGCTGAGGAGCCGATAGTCGCAGAGCCGGAAATCGACCAGCCGGCCGCTGAGCAAGCATCCGCGGCGGAGCTGGACCCGCTGCTGCTGAAGATTTTCCGCGCCGAAACCCTGGCGCATATCGAGCAGATCAATCATTTCCTGGCCAACAGCGAGCAGGGGCTGCCCTGTCCGCTCAGCGACAGCCTGCAACGCGCGCTGCATACCCTCAAGGGCAGTGCCCACATGGCCGGTATCCAGCCGATCGCGGTATTGGCAACGCCGCTGGAAAAACTGACCAAGGATTTCAAGGGCAACCTGATCCCGGCCGACCAGGCGGTGATCGAGCTGCTGCGCGACGCCGTCAGCCTGCTCGACACCTGGCTGGCCAGGACAGATGCTGCCTCGGTCGAGCCGGTTCCCGGTACTGACACCTTCCTCCAGCGGCTGGAGGGGATCTACCGCGACGGCATGGAGCGGCGCGACAACAGTCGTACCGACCTCGAAGGGCCATCCGATGCCAGCCTGCTGTCGATCTTTCTCACCGAGGGTGTCGAGCTGCTGCTCGATGCGGTGGACGAGCTGGCGCAGTGGCCGCCGACCGCGCCCATCGACCACGTCGGCCTGGCTCGCGCGCTGCGGGCATTGGCCGAGGTCGCCACGGAAGTCGAGCTGCCGGCGATCGACGAGCTGTGCCAGGGGCTGGAAGATGTACACGAAGCGCTGATCGGCCAGCGCCTGTCTTTCACCGCCGAGGTGGCGGGCTGTCTGGCCAGCGGTCATGAGCGGTTGATCGGCATGATGGACCAGGTTGCCGCACATCAGCATGTGCAACCGGCGGTCGAAGAGCTGGCGGCCTTGCAGGCGCTGTTCCAGATCAGTCCACAGAGTGCGGATGCGGAGCTGGCAGTCAGCGACAGCGGCGCGCACGGCGCAGCCGATACCTGGCATCCGGCGGATGCCGGCACCGATGCCGAGCTGGTGGATATCTTCCTGGACGAAGCCCAGGAAATCCTCGAGACGTCCGCGGCCAGCCTGCAGTTCTGGCTGTCTGAACCTGACAACGAAGCGCCGCTGCATGCCCTGTTGCGGGATCTGCACACGCTCAAGGGCGGCGCACGGATGGCCGAGATCCGCCCAGTGGGCGACCTGGCCCATGAGCTGGAGTTTGTTTATGAAGGGTTGGTGGCGCAGCGTTTCAGCCTGATCGAAGGCTTGCCGGCATTGCTGCTGGCCTGCCAGGACAGCCTGGCCGACATGGTCGAAGGCGTCATGGCGGGGCGGCCGATCAGTGACGGCATGGGGTTGGTGCGCGCGATTCGCGATTTCCGCGCCCAGCCGGATCAGCTGCCGCAGTGGACTGAAGTGGCGGACGCCCCGGCGCCCGACGTGGCACCTGCGCCACCAACTGCCGCATCGCCGGCGGCGACGGGCATGCTCGGTATGTTCATCGAAGAGGCGCTGGAGCTGCTGCAGCCCTGCGCCGATCTGCTGGCCCGCCGCGAGGCCGAGCCGGCGGCGACCGACGAATTGCTGCATCGCATCCAGACCCTCAAGGGCAGTGCACGGCTGGCCGACCGTTCGGCTGTGGCGGAACAGGCGCGCCAGCTGGAAACTGCACTGCAACAGGCCGCCCCCGCGCCAACAGACGCACTGAGCGGGATGCTGGCCGAGCTGCAGGCGATGATCGAGCAACTGGCCGAAGGACATCAGCCTGTCGGCGACTGGCTGACGCCGATCACGTCGACCCCGGCAGCCATGCCGACCCTGGCACCGGCGCCGCTGCCGGCGGCGCCGGAACGGTCACTGGCCGAAGTCCGGGCGCTGCTGCAGCAGGCGATGGAAGGCAGCCACGACGCGGGCCAGGCGAGCAGCCGCGGTGGTGTGCAGGAAACCATCAAGGTGCCCGCCGGGCTGTTGGAGGATCTGGTCAACCTGGCCGGTGAAACCTCCATCTTCCGCGGCCGCATCGAGCAGCAGGTCAGCGACATCAGTCAGACCCTGACCGACATGGAAAGCACCATCGAGCGGGTGCGCGATCAGCTGCGCCGGCTGGATATGGAGACCCAGGCGCAGATCCTGTCGCGCCACCAGGAGGAAATCGAACAGGGCTACGAGGATTTCGATCCGCTGGAAATGGACCGCTATTCCCAGTTGCAGCAGCTGTCGCGTTCGCTGTTCGAGTCGGCCTCGGACATGCTCGACCTCAAGGAAACCCTGGCCACCCGCAGCCGCGATGCAGAAACCCTGCTGCTGCAGCAGGCGCGGGTCAATACCGAGCTGCAGGAGGGCCTCATGCGCACCCGCATGGTGCCCTTCGAGCGGTTATTGCCACGCCTGCGCCGCGTGGTGCGCCAGGTATCGGCGGAACTCGGCAAGCAGGTCAATCTGGCGGTGGGCAGTGCCGAAGGGGAAATGGACCGCAGCGTGCTCGAGCGCATGATGGGGCCGCTGGAGCACATGTTGCGCAATGCGGTCGACCACGGTATCGAGCTGCCGACGGCACGTGCCGCCCAGGGCAAGCCGGAAGAGGGCAAGGTGAGTCTGGATGTGCACCGCGAGGGCAGTGAAATCCTCATCCGCCTCCGGGATGACGGGCGCGGTGTCGATCTGCAGGCGGTGCGCGACAAGGCCATCGAACGCGGACTGATGGATGCCGATGCGGCGCTGACCGACCAGGAAGTACTGCAGTTCATTCTCGAGGCCGGCTTCAGTACCGCCCAGCAGGTCACGCAGATTTCCGGGCGCGGTGTCGGCATGGACGTGGTCAACGCCGAGATCAAGCAACTGGGTGGCAGCATGGTGCTGGCCACCGAGCCGGGCCAGGGCACCAGCTTCACCATCCGGCTGCCCTTCACCGTGTCGGTGAACCGGGCGCTGATGGTGTATTCCGGCGAGGACCTGTACGCCATTCCGCTGAATACCATCGAGGGTATCGTGCGGGTCTCCGGCTACGAGCTGGAAGCCTACTACGCACCGGATGCGCCGCCCTTCGAGTATGCCGGCAAGACCTATGACCTGCGCTATCTCGGCGATCTGCTGGTCACCGGGCAGCAACCCAGGCTCAGCGGCCACAGCCTGCCGTTGCCGGTGATCCTGGTGCGGGGTACCGACCACAGCGTGGCGGTGCAGGTCGATGCACTGGCCGGTTCCCGGGAGATCGTGGTGAAGAGCCTCGGCAAGCAGTTTGCGGTAGTGCCGGGTATCTCCGGCGCCACCATTCTCGGTGACGGTCGGGTGGTGGTGATTCTCGACCTGCTGGCGGTCATCCGCGCCCAGCAGGCGCTGCTGTCGCAGCAGCAACTGGCTGCCGAGCGGGCCGCGGCGGCAGCGCCCCAGGCTCGCCGTTCGACCCTGGTGATGGTGGTGGATGATTCCATCACCGTACGCAAGGTCACCACCCGGCTGCTGGAACGCCATGGCATGGAGGTGGTGACGGCCAAGGACGGCGTCGATGCCATCGCCCGGCTGCAGGACATCCAGCCGGATATCATGCTGCTGGATATCGAGATGCCGCGCATGGACGGCTTCGAGGTGGCGACCCTGGTGCGGCATGACGACCGGCTGAAAGACCTGCCCATTGTCATGATTACCTCGCGTACCGGCGAGAAACACCGCGAGCGGGCGCGCAGCCTCGGCGTCAACGAGTATCTCGGCAAGCCCTATCAGGAAGCCCAGTTGCTGGAGGTCATCGACAGTCTGGTCACCCTGCGTGACTGACGCCCAGGCGCCCACCATCGCGCTGCTGGTCAGCGGTGAACGTGGGCGCCGGACGCTGGCTCGCACCATCCAGGGCTTCGGCTACCGGCTGGTATTCGATGCTGCGCCGGAGCGGGTTCAGCTCAGTGAACTGACTGACGTGGTGGCGGATCTGTGGCTGCTGGATATGCCGGATGAGTCGGCGTTGGTCGATTGGCTGCTCGAATCGAGCCCGGTGCCGGTATTGCTCGGGTCGGGGGAAATACCGCCGCCCGAGGATGAGGACCATGTCCGCTGGCAACGCCGGCTATTGCACAAGCTCAGGGCCCTGTTGGGCGAGCCGCCGCAGGCACCGGGAATACCGCTGCCGGAGCCGAGGCCGCTGCCCCTCAGCCGTCGGTGCGTATGGTTGCTGGGCGCATCCCTGGGCGGGCCTGCGGCGGTCAAGCAGTTCCTCGATGCGCTGCCGGCACAGGCACCAGTGGCCTTCGTCTACGCCCAACATATCGACGCCGGGTTCGAATCACAGTTGCCCCATATTCTCGGTCGCCAGAATGCCTGGCGGATCCGCAACTGCACCGAGGGTAGCCAGCTGCAGCATGGCGATGTGCTGGTGGCGCCGATCGGCCGGGCGCTGCGGTTCGGC
>DXBL01000093.1 GCA_019116555.1 Candidatus Pseudomonas excrementavium | reverse complement strand
AATCTTACCGAACGCCTCTCGGCGAGCCTGGCGGGGGTCACCGGCCGCGCCAAGCTGACCGAGGACAATATCAAGGACACCCTGCGCGAAGTGCGCATGGCGCTGCTTGAGGCCGATGTCGCCCTGCCGGTGGTCAAGACCTTCGTCGACCAGGTGCGTGACCGTGCCGTAGGCCAGGAAGTGTCCCGCAGCCTGTCGCCGGGGCAGGTGTTCGTCAAGATCATCAAGGCCGAGCTGGAAGCGGTCATGGGGCAGGCCGAAGGCCTGAACCTGGCGGTATCGCCGCCGGCTGTCATCCTGATGGCCGGTCTGCAGGGTGCCGGTAAGACCACCAGCGTCGCCAAACTGGCCAAGACCCTGCGCGAGCGCCAGAAGAAGAAGGTCATGGTGGTCAGTGCCGACGTCTACCGTCCGGCGGCCATCAAGCAGCTCGAGACGCTGGCCACGGAAGTGGATGTCACCTTCTTCCCGTCGGACCTGAGCCAGAAGCCGGTCGCCATTGTCGAAGCGGCCATGCGTGAAGCGAAGAACCGCTTCATGGACGTGCTGATCATCGATACCGCCGGTCGTCTGCATGTCGATGCTGACATGATGGACGAGATCAAGGCCGTCCACGCGGCCGCCAAGCCGGCCGAAACACTGTTCGTGGTTGACGCCATGACCGGTCAGGACGCTGCCAACACGGCCCAGGCGTTCAACGAAGCGCTGCCGCTGACCGGGGTGATCCTGACCAAGGTCGATGGTGATGCGCGCGGTGGTGCGGCGCTGTCGGTGCGGCATATCACCGGCAAACCGATCAAGTTCCTCGGTGTCGGCGAGAAGACCGATGCCCTCGAACCGTTCCATCCTGACCGGGTCGCCTCGCGCATCCTCGGCATGGGTGACGTGCTCAGCCTGATCGAACAGGCTGAACAGAAGCTCGATAAGGACAAGGCCGAAAAGCTGGCCAAGAAGCTCAAGAAGGGCAAGGGCTTCGACCTGGAAGATTTCCGCGATCAGCTGCAGCAGATGCGTGGCATGGGCGGGTTGGGCTCGCTGATGGATAAATTGCCGATGATGGGCAAGATCAATCCGTCGCAGATGGAAACCGCCCAGACCCAGGCGGAAAAGCAGTTCAAGCAGATGGAAGCCATCATCAACTCGATGACGCCCGCTGAGCGGCGCAACCCCGACATCATCAGCGGCTCGCGCAAGCGCCGCATCGCCATGGGTTCGGGCACTCAGGTGCAGGACATCGGGCGGCTGATCAAGCAGCACAAGCAGATGCAGAAGATGATGAAGAAGGTCAGCGGCAAGGGCGGCATGGCCAAACTCATGCGCGGTATGGGTGGCATGGGTGGCGGTGGTGGAGGCATGCTGCCACCGGGCGGCGGGATGGGCGGAATGCCCCGTTTCTGACGGGTTGATCCGGCCGGCCTCTGGCCCAAAGCCGTGCCAGCCGGCCCGCCAGCGGGTCGGGGCACAAAAGAGTTTCATTTGTCCGCGATATTCCGTAGAATACGCGACCTTTCGGGCTAGATGCTCGTAATGAATTTGTGAGTCTTACTCAAATACAGGAAATGATGTCCACATGGTAACCATTCGTCTTGCTCGTGGTGGCTCCAAGAAGCGCCCTTTCTATCACCTGACTGTTGCCAACAGCCGCAATGCCCGCGATGGCCGCTTTGTTGAGCGCGTTGGTTTCTTCAACCCGGTTGCTGCCGGTGGCGAAACCCGCCTGTCCGTTGACCAGGAGCGCGTAAGCTACTGGCTGGGTCAGGGCGCACAGCCGTCCGAGCGCGTTGCTTCCCTGCTGAAGGAAGCTCAGGCCTCTGCCTGATATGACACGCCAGCCTGAGCCGGCTGGATCGCCCCTGGTGGTCCTCGGCAAGATCGTATCGGTTCATGGCATACGCGGAGCGGTGAAGGTGTATTCGCACACCGACCCGCTGGACAACGTGCTCGACTACCCCGAGTGGATTCTCCGCAAGGGTAATGCGCAGCAGCAGGTGTCCGTCGTTGCGGGACGTGTTCAGGGACGCATTCTGGTGGTTCAGCTCAAGGGGCTGGCTGACCGGGACAAGGCGCTCGAACTGGTGGATTGGGAAATCTGCGTACCGCGAGCAGAATTGCCGGCATTGGACGACGGCGAATTCTACTGGCATCAGCTGGAAGGACTGCAGGTAGTGACCGTTGACGGTCAGCTGCTCGGTCGTATCGACCACCTGCTGGAAACCGGCTCCAATGATGTCATGGTGGTAAAGCCCTGTGCGGGCAGTCTGGATCAGCGCGAACGGCTGTTGCCGTATCTGCCGGATCTGTACGTAAAGCACATCGACCTGACGGAAGGTGTCATGCAGGTCGACTGGGATCCGGAGTTCTGACCGGTGTGGGCCGGTGTGGTAACCCTGTTTCCCGAGATGTTCACGGCGTTGACCGAGCACGGAGTGACCGGCAGGGCCGTCAAGCGGGGCCAGCTGGAAGTTGCATTCAGCAACCCCCGTGAACATGCCCATGACCGTCATCGTACGGTCGATGACCGACCCTTTGGCGGTGGTCCGGGCATGTTGATGAAAGTCGAGCCATTGCTGGAGGCCATTGAGGCGATCCGGCAAAAGGCGCCGTCAAGCCCAAGGGTGATCTATCTGTCGCCCCAGGGTAAGCCGCTGACGCAGCAACGGGCCGAAGAGCTGGCCCAACTGGACAGTATCGTCCTGCTGTGCGGCCGCTACGAAGGCATCGACGAACGCATTGTCGAGACGTGCGTCGACGAGGAAATTTCCATCGGCGATTACGTATTGTCCGGCGGTGAGCTGGGGGCCATGGTGCTCCTGGATGCGGTAACCCGACTGATCCCCGGCGTGCTTGGGCATGCGGATTCAGCGGCAGAGGATTCCTTTTCGGAAGGGTGGCTGGATTGTCCGCACTACACCCGGCCGGAAGAGTTTGCGGGGCAGCGCGTACCGGAGGTGCTGCTCAGTGGTAATCATGCATTGATCCGGCGCTGGCGTCTCAAGCAGTCCTTGGGCAGAACCTGGCAACGACGCCCGGAACTGCTCGCAGAACTGACGTTGAGCAAAGAACAGCAGCAACTGCTGGCGGAATTTATCCGCGAGCAGGAAACCGATAACCATTGAAGCAAGTCCGGCGGCTTGTAGGAGCTTTAGAAATGTCCAACATCATTGCCCAGCTCGAAGCAGAGCAAATGACTCGTGAAGTCCCCGTGTTCGCACCGGGTGACACTGTAATTGTTCAGGTAAAGGTAAAGGAAGGCGATCGGCAGCGTCTGCAGGCCTTCGAAGGCGTGGTTATCGGTAAGCGCAACCGGGGTCTGAACTCCGCGTTCACCGTTCGCAAGATCTCCAGCGGTGTTGGCGTCGAGCGTACCTTCCAGACTTTCTCGCCGATGGTTGAAAGCGTCACCGTCAAGCGTCGCGGTGACGTGCGCAAGGCCAAGCTGTACTACCTGCGCGCCCTGTCCGGTAAGGCAGCACGTATCAAGGAAAAGCTCTCCTGATCGGAGCTTTTCTCGAAAAAGGCAGCCTTCGGGCTGCTTTTTTTTTGATCCTTATTTGAGCCTCGGCTTGCCGGGCTTATCGCTCGCTACTGCTCCGCTTCATTGAATAGCCATGCCCGGAAGGCGGCCAGCTTCGGCAGGCTGGCGCACTCGAGACGATAGACGACGTAATAGGCCAGCGGCGAAGCGAGGCTGATCTCGGGAAACAGCCGAACCAGGCGTCCGGCTGCCAGATCGTCATGCGCCATGATGCTGCGGGCCAGGTCGCTCGGCTCGCGCAGTCGCCGCGCCGCATCATCGGCGCTGGGATGGGTGACCTGCCGCTCCGTCCCGCTTACATCGGCCCGCGAGCAACGGGCGCTACAACGGATTCAATCAAAGTGACGAATAACAGCGATTCTGTGAATACTTCCCCTTTTTTTTCGGAACAGGTTCAGCGCGGTAACATCTGGCGTCTGGCCGTTGCTCAGGCATTGGCCGGGGCCAACTCGGTGGTGGTCTACGCTACCGGCGCCATCGTCGGCGATATGCTGGCTCCATCGCCGGTACTGGCGACCCTGCCCATCTCCATTTTCGTGGTCGGCATGGCCGCCTGCATCCTGCCGGTGGGGGTACTTACTCGCCAGCATGGGCGTCGCGTGGCCTTTCTGGCAGGAACCGGGGCGGGCGTGCTCGCCGGGTTGCTGGCCATGGTGGCGGTCATCATGGGCTGGTTCTGGCTGTTTTGTCTCGCCACCTTCTTCGGTGGAAGCTATGCGGCTGTGGTGCTGTCTTTCCGTTTCGCTGCTGCGGATGGGGTAGAGCCGAAACGGCGTGCCCGGGCGTTATCGCTGGTGATGGCCGGCGGCGTTGCCGCCGGTATAGTAGGCCCGCAGTTGGTGACCTGGACCATGGACCTGTGGCCTGCTCACGTATTCGCTGCTACCTTCCTGGTCCAGGCCGCAGTTGCCGCAGTGTCCGCCCTGATCCTGCTGGGAGTGCGTCTGCCGATGCCAACGGCGCAGGAAATCGCCGGTGGACGACCATTGGCGGTGATCGTACGTCAGCCGCGCTTTGTGGCGGCGGTCATCTGCGGTGCCGTGTCCTATATGCTGATGAACTTCCTGATGACCGCAGCCCCGCTGGCCATGCATATGCATGGGCATTCGCAGGCGTCAGCCAACCTGGGATTGCAATGGCACGTCATCGCCATGTACGCGCCGAGTTTTTTCACCGGTCACCTGATCACGCGTTTTGGCGCGGCGCGCGTGGCCATAGTGGGTCTGGTGTTGACTGGCCTGTCGGCAGCCATCGGGCTGGGCGGGCTGGATCTCATGCATTTCTGGTGGTCGTTGATCCTGCTTGGTCTGGGGTGGAATTTCGGCTTTCTCGGCGCCTCCGCACTGGTCCTGGAATGCCACCGCCCTGAAGAGAAGACCTCTGTTCAGTCGCTCAACGACTTCATCGTTTTCGGTCTGATGGCCATCGGCTCGTTCGCCTCGGGCGGCCTGCTGTCGGCCTATGGCTGGCATACCGTTCTGTGGGTTTCGTTCGCTCCACTGGTACTGGCGGTGGTGGCACTGGCCGTGGCGATACGCAAGAGTGCCTCGACCAGTGCTGTTCAGGAAGGCGCCGGTTGAAGAACACCGGCTGCCCGATACCACCTGCAAGAAGCGAAAGTGAGAGTCAAACCTTCGCAGCATGGGAAAGAGGTATCAGGATTTCTGCGAGCAAGCCGCCTCCTTCCCGAGGTTTCAGGCTGAGCGCGCCGCCAAAGCGTTCTGCGATGGCGCGCACAATGGAGATGCCCAGGCCGGCGCCATCCTGGCGTTGACGCCCCTGGTCACCGCGCCAGAAGCGTCTGCCGATCTGGGATACCTGCTCCGGACTCAGCCCTGGCCCCTGGTCGGCAACACCCAGCACACAGTGTTGCGCAGCATGATCGAACAAGGCATGTATCTCGATGGTCGTGTCTTCGGGTGAGTAGCGCAGGGCATTGTCCACCAGGTTGCGGATTGCGGTTTCCAGCATCGACCGGGGCATCCGCGTCCCGGCGTCGGTGCCTTCGACGGTAAGGAACAAGCGACTCCGTTGGTCATCCCCGAGCTGACTGAGCACGCCGTTCACGGCCTCCACCACCGAAGCGCAGTTGTCCCCCTCACTGATAGCGGCCTCGGTACGCGCCAGCATCATCATCTGATCCAGGGTGCGTCGCAGCCGTCGTACGCCTTCCTCGGCGCTGGCCAGCGAGGCTTGTGCTTGCTCGCCGTCACTCAAGCGGACAACTTGCAGATGGGTGTCGATGACCGTCAATGGTGTACGCAGTTCATGGGCTGCGGCGTCGGTGAAGGCGCGCTGGCTGGACAGCGCCAGGGTCAGTCGCCCGAGCAAGCCATTCATCGCGTCCAGAACCGGGCGCAGCTCGGTGGGGGAGTGGTTGACCACAATGGGTGTGGTGTCATCCGTTTTTCTGGCGCGCAGTTGTTCACGCAGAGTCTCCAGCGGAGCCAGACCGCGGCCGATACCGATCCACAGCGCTGCCAGACCGCCAAGAAAGGCGATCAGGAAGGGTACGCCCGCCGCATGCAGCAGGTCGTTGATCAGCACATTCCGCTCATCGATGCGGTCCGCTGTGGTGATCTGGTAGCCATTGTCCTGCAGGATGTAGACCCGCCACTGTTTCCCCTCCACTGCGCGGGTGCTGTAGCCGACAGGCAGGGCTGCAAAGTCCGATGACGAGACACTGCCCGTGCGTGCCAGGACTTCCCCACGCAGTGCCCGGATCTCGCAGGCGATGCCTTCCTTGCCACTGATCCGAACAGCCTCAGTGAAATTCGCCGGGGAGGCGGTGGGGTCCAGCGCTGCGCCTTCGAGCAGACCTGCCACCATGCGGGCCGACATGGCCAGGCGGCCGTCCAGGGTGCGATCCAGGTTGGCCCGCATGCCCTGCATCATCCAGGCGGCCGCCGCAGCCCACAGCACCACCAGGGCTATGCCTGCTATCAGCACCGCGCGTAAGCGCAGGCTCATGGCGTATGCCTCCAGCCCAGGCGGTAACCCAGGCCGCGCGCCGTCTCGATCGCGTCGGCCCCGAGTTTGCGTCGGATATTGTGAATATGCACATTCAGCGCGTTGCTGTTGATCTCCTCACCAAGCCCGTACAGCCGCTCGTTGAGGGCATCCGGCAGCACCCATCGGCGACCTGCAGCCGCCAGATGAACCAATAGATCGATTTCTCGGCGCGATAGCGTGACCGGTTCGCCATGTAGCCAGGTCAGACCGCTATCAGGCTCCAGGCGTAAAGGTCCTGCTTCGATGGCTTGTGCAGCCCGGCCCTGTGTGCGCCTGACCAGTGCGTGCAACCTCGCTGCCAGCTCGCGCAGATCGAATGGTTTGACCAGATAGTCGTCCGCCCCGCCCCGGAGGCCGGCTAGTCGATGCTCCACGGCATCACGGGCCGAGAGAATGAGCACCGGGAGGTCGGGTTCGAACGAGCGCATGGTGTCCAGTAGGGCCATGCCGTCGCGATCGGGAAGCCCCAGGTCGAGCACCAGCGCCTGGAAGGTATCACCCATCTGCGCAGCCTCCGCTGCAGCTGCAGTGATGACGTGATGCACATCGACACCATGTTGGCGCAATCCGGCGACAATACCTTGACCAATCAGCTCGTCGTCCTCTACCAGCAGCACTCTCATTGCAGCGTCTCCAAGGTGGTCAAAACGGTCATCTTAACCAGAACATCGAGCGGGCGTCAGGTCGTCAGTAAGTACAGTAGCGCCTTAAGTTTCGCTTAATCGAGCTATGCTATAAGCGCACGCCACAATCCGACGACGGCACCGAAACTGCCGCTGCGCCGGAGGGTCGCCGGGCGCCAGGGCTGCGCTAACGGTCTAATTCAGGAGTTTTGCAATGCAGAAAAATCATGTTTGGGGAGCCGGGATCGCCGTCTGCCTTTCCTTGTTGTCGCTGACGGTGTTGGCCGCTCCTCGCGCCGGCGATCCGGAGCAGGGCAAGGCCGCCGCGGCGCTCTGTGCGACCTGCCACCAGGCCGATGGCAGCGGACTGAATAACCCTGCCGGAGAGTCCTGGCCGCGGTTGGCCGGGTTGGAAGCTGACTATCTCGCTAGCCAGTTGCACGCCTACAAGACTGGCGCACGGCGTAATCCCAGCATGGAAGCCTTCGCTCAGATGCTCGATGACGAACAGATACTGCATGTCTCTGCCTGGTTCGCCAGCCTCCCGGCTACCGATGGCCAGTCCGCTGAGGACCAGGGGCATTCGGCGGTGTTGCTCAAGCGAGGCGAGCAATTGGCTACCGAGGGCGATTGGGAGAATTACGTCGTGGCCTGCTCAAGCTGCCACGGCCCGGACAATCTTGGCGCCGGTACGGTATTTCCGGCCATTGCTGGCCAGCATTTCGGCTACATCCGCGATCAATTGCTGGCCTGGCAGAAGGGCACCCGTGAGAATGACCCGCAGCGTCTTATGGCGACCATCGCCGAGCGCATGAGTAGCAACGACATCAATGCCGTTGCCGCCTGGCTTTCCACCCAGCCAGTTGCCGTTGAACAATAGAGGACGCACACATGAATAACCTGATGTTGTTTGGACCCCGGTTGTGCAGGTACGTGCTTGTCACACTGGGCTGTGTGCTGGTGTCCCCACTGTCCCTGGCTCAGACTGAGTTGTCAGAGGAAAGCCTGAAGGTCCTGGCCGGTATGGCGCCCGACGCGCCGGCACCCGCTGCTGGCGACTTCGTGCATATTCCGCCGACGATGGAAGATCTGGAAGCCTCGTCGCTGCATCCGGAAACCAAAAGGGTCATTCGCCGTGGGTATGACATCTTTACCAATACCCAGCAGTTTCGCGATGAATATGTGTTCAATGACCTGAATTGCAACAGTTGCCATCTGGGCGCGGGACGGCTGCCCTTCTCCGGGCCGATCTGGCCAGCGGCGGTTACCCTGCCGGACTACCGGCCGAAGAATGATCACGTCAACAACCTGGAAGAACGCATCGCCGGCTGCTTTACCTATTCCATGAACGGCAAGCCGCCAGCCTATGGCAGCGACGATATGATTGCGCTCAGTGCCTATCACCAATGGCTTGCCAAGGGCGTGCCCATGTATCTGGACGCCAGTATCTATGGTCGTGGCTTTCCCCGTCTCGACGAGCCCGCCGAGAAGCCGGACTATCAGCGCGGCAAGGCGACCTACGAAGCCCAGTGCTCGATCTGTCATGGCAATGATGGTGGCGGCCTGACCACGCGGGGCGAGGTGGTATTCCCACCGGTATGGGGCGACCATTCCTATAACTGGGGGGCGGGTATCAGCCGGGTCTTTACGCTGGCCTCCTTTATCAAGCACAACATGCCGTTGGGCCAGCCCAATAGCCTGACCGATCAGCAGGCCTGGGATCTGGCCCAGTTCATCGATTCGCAGGAGCGACCGCAGGACCCGCGCTACACCGGGGATGTGAAGGAAACCCTGGAGTTGTATGGCGACACCTTCCATAAGCACACCATGTACGGTCAGGAAGTGGAGGGCCGTGTGTTGGGCGATCACGATAACGTCGGTCGCAAGGACTTCCTCAAGCCTGACGTATTGCGCGACCGTACCTTCGATTGACCTCTCCCGAACGGAGCGGGGCAAATTCTGCCCCGCTTTATTGCCGCGGCGATGCCTGCCATCGACAGCCAGCCGTAGGAAACCAGATTCATGGTGCGCACCTGGCCTCGTACGGCTTTAGTTTCGCTTAATCGGGCAGGTGCATCCTTGCTGAAATGCATTGCTGGGGAGGAGTCGAAATTGTCTGTGTATCGACGCGCACTTGCGGTTGTTTTGCTGTTTTTCTGTATCTCTGGTAGCGCATGGGCCACTGATGGCCTGTTCGCCTGGGGACAGGAGCCCGAGCTGCTGGAGGCGGCGGAGGTCTTCGAACTGACAGAGCTGCACCAGCAGGGTGACAGGGTCGACGCGGTCGGGCATGTTACCGATGGCTACTATGTTTATCGCCATTCGCTGAAGCTCCTTGACGGGCAGGGCGACCCGGTTGAGCTGGAGCTCACGGCAGGCACGGCCCAGCACGATGAGTTTTTCGGCGACACGGAAATCTACACAGGCGATATGCTGCGCCTGGCTTTTCCGGCACAGGTATCAGGCCCGTTGACGCTGCATTGGCAAGGCTGCGCGGAGGTTGGCTTCTGCTATCCCCCGCAAACCCTGCAGGTCGATCTGCCGACCAGTGGGGCGGGCGCTTCCCCGGTTCAAGGTTCACTCGCGCCGTCCCCCAGCCCGGATAACCCAACCCCGAATACCGGGGTAGGCGAGGACCAGCAAGCTGCGCAGCGCCTCGCAACGCTCGGGCCGGTGTCCGGCACCTTGCTGTTCTTCGGCTTCGGCCTGTTGCTGGCGTTTACCCCCTGCACGTTGCCGATGATTCCTATCGTCTCCAGCATGGTGGTTGGCAGCCAGGCCAAACCAGGGCGCGCTTTCGTTCTCTCACTGTTCTACGTAGTGGCGATGGCGGCTACCTACGCAGCCGTCGGCGTGGCCGCCGGTCTTGCGGGTGCCAATCTTCAGGCGACGCTGCAGTCGCCATGGCTGCTGGGTGTGTTTGCGGCGTTGTTCCTGATCCTGGCCAGCGCGCTGTTTGGCCTGTTCACCCTGCGCCTGCCCTCGGCACTGATGAATCGGGTCGAGTCGGCAGGACGCGATCGGGCCGGGGGCAGCCTGGTCGGCGCCACTGCCCTGGGCTTTCTGTCCGCTTTGCTGGTGGGCCCTTGCATGACCGCGCCGCTGGCGGGTGCGTTGTTGTATATCGGGCAAACCGGCAGTGCGGTCTATGGTGGTCTGGCCCTGTTTGCCCTCGGCCTGGGCATGGGGTTGCCGCTGCTGGCAATCGCAACCTTCGGGGCGCGCATCCTGCCCAGACCTGGCGCCTGGATGGAGCGGGTGAATATTGCCTTCGGCTACCTCATGGTCGGCATGGCCGTAATGATGCTGGATCGGTTCCTGCCCGGTACCCTGAGTCTGCTTCTGTGGGGGGCCTGGATACTGTCAATCGCTGTCGGCTTGCTGGCCTGGGCTCAGGCCGGGCTGGGCAGACCGCGCCTGGTGTGGACACTGCGCACCGGTGCAGTCTTCGTCGGGCTGTGGGCGATACTGATGCTGCTGGGCGCGGCGTCGGGGGGCAGCTCGGTACTGCAGCCACTGGCGCATCTGGGCGGCGGTACGGCGGTAGCCTCTGCGGTAACCAAGCCGACCTATATCCAGGCCAAATCAGTGGAGGATGTGGATGCCCGTCTGGCAGAAACAGCGGCACGGGGCGAGTGGACGTTGATCGACTTCTACGCTGACTGGTGCATCAGCTGCCATGTGATCGAGAGCCAGGTATTTGGTGATCCGGTGGTGGCGGAGCGTCTGGCACGCATGCAGATCGTGCGTCCGGACGTGACGCTCAACGATGCGACCGACCAGGCTCTGCTCAAGCACTGGGGCGTCATGGGGCCACCCACGCTCATTCTGGTGGGGCCGGATGGCATCGAGCGCCGCGACCTGCGCATGGTGGGTGAGGTCAACGCGAGTGAATTTCTGGAACGTCTGAATGCAGCAGGCACGCCATGATGAGTATCGGTCCGTTTCCCGTCAAAGTCGTCGGCGTCTTCGCTGCCATATTGCTTGCCTGGCTGGTGACCCGCGCGGTTGCCAAGCGCATGGCAGATGTTTCTCCCAAGCTGGCTGGCGCGGTGCTGTTCGATGCCGTGTTCTGGGGGGTGATAGCCGCCAGGCTGGGCTATATCGCCCAATGGTGGGAAGACTACTTTGCAACCCCCGTGTCGATGCTTGCCATTGGCGATGGCGGATATTCATGGTGGATAGGGGTGCCGGCGGCGTTGGCGTTCGCCTGGTGGCGTACCCGTACGATGCGAGTGCGTCGCCCGGTTCTGGCAGGAATCGCGACTGGTGTCGCGGCCTGGTTCACGACCGGCTTGGTAGTGGGTCTGCTGCATCATTCGCCGCCCTTGCCGGAGCTGCACTTGAACACGCTGGAGGAGCAACCCATCTCGCTGCTGTCCTACCAGGGCCGCCCGACCGTGGTCAATCTCTGGGCCACCTGGTGCCCACCCTGTCGCCGGGAAATGCCGGTGTTCGAGCAGGCTCAAGCGGAGTTTCCAGGGGTGGATATCGTCATGGTCAACCAAGGAGAAAGTGCCCAGCAGGCGCAAGCTTTCCTGGAAAGCCAGGGCTTGACCTTGAGCGATGTGCTGCTTGATCCGTTTTCCCGAACCATGCACGCCGTGGGTGCAAGGGCATTACCTACCACCTTGTTTTTTGATGCCGAAGGGCAACTGGTGGATTCGCATATGGGGGAACTCACCATGGCCAGTTTCAAAAGCAATATGTCGCGTCATTTCGCGCAATCCGCGCAACTTGCTACAGACGAGGAGTAATCATGTTTTCAGGAGTTGTATTCGGCCATCGGCCACGCGTTGTTTTCGGTCTGGCCGCCGGCCTGATGTTAGTGGCTGGTTGTACACAGGCAGAGAATGGAGACCGGCCGCCAGCCATCAAGGCGTTGGAGGCCCAGGGGTTGACCATAACGCAGGAGTTCGATGTGAGCGGCGACCTGCGTGCCTTCGCCGGTGTCGCCGGTGATCAACCCATCGCGGTGTACATCACCAGTGACGGCAAGGCGATCGTGGGGACGCGGCTGGATGCCAATGGTGAGCCGATCGATGCCGCAACGCTTCAGGATCTGGTGGCCAAGCCGATGAGCGACAAAACCTGGGCGCAATTGACGGATTCCACCTGGGTGCTGGATGGAGACGCGGACGCGCCCCGCGTCGTCTATACCTTCAGCGACGCGAACTGTCCTTACTGCAATCGCTTCTGGGAAGCGGCCCGTCCCTGGGTGGACTCGGGCAAGGTGCAGCTGCGCCATCTGTTGGTGGGCGTCATCAAGGCGGACAGCCCCGCCAAGGCAGCAGCTATTCTTGAAGCTCCCGATCCCTCAGCAGCGCTGGTGGAAAACGAAACGCGCTTTGCTCAAGGCGGGATCACGCCGGCCAAGGGCGTTTCCAACAAGGTGCAGCAGATCCTCGACGACAACCAGATGCTCATGCACGCCACCGGCTTCCGCGGCACACCGGGCATCATCGTCCGGGAGAGCGATGGCTTGATCAGGAAGTTCAACGGCATGCCGCAGCCGGGGCAACTGGTCGAGGTGTTGGGGGAGCGCTGACAGGCTGCGGCACTTGCTCTGGTTGGGGCAGTCCGGCCGATACCGAAGGCTGGGTGTCATTGATTCCAGGCCGAGCTTTTCGCGTTGCCGGGACGTGTCGCTATTGCCAACAGATCGAGCAGAGTCCGCAGGGTTGATGGTCTGCCATTGATGCCGCAGCATCGGCTTGGCCGGATTCTGTTGTTGCCTACGGTAAGAATTCTAATCAAGATGCTCGGCGAACCTGTTCGAGATCTCTATGAATACGCC
>DXBL01000092.1 GCA_019116555.1 Candidatus Pseudomonas excrementavium | reverse complement strand
CAAGCCCTGGGTCGGGCGCAAGGCGATTGCCGATGGTGCGGATATCAAGCGCTATATCGAGGACATTGCCGACGAGGCAGGTATCACCCATAACATCCGCTTCGGCCATCAGGTTATCTCGGCCAGATGGTGTAGCGAGCAGGCATTATGGACGGTGGTCGTCCGGGTAACGGACGCTGCCAGCGGCCAGCGGGATGAGCAGCTGCAGACGCGCTTCATGTCGTTCTGTTCGGGTTATTACAGCTACGACGAAGCCTACCGTCCCGCATTTCCCAACGAGGCGGAATTTACCGGCCAGATCATCCATCCGCAGTTCTGGCCGGAAGACCTGGATTGTCGGGGTAAGCGCGTGGTGGTTATCGGCAGCGGCGCCACCGCGGTGACCCTGGTGCCGGCGCTGGCCCAGCAGGGCGCGCAGGTCACCATGTTGCAGCGCTCGCCCAGCTATATCGTCTCCCGGCCCCTGGTGGACCGGGTCGCCCATGGCCTGCAACGCTGGTTGCCCTTGCCACTGGCCTATCACCTGACCCGCTGGAAGAACGTATTGCTCGGCCAGTACTTCTACCGGCTCGCTCGCAACAAACCTCAGCGCGCCAGAGCCTACCTGTTGCATTTGCTGCAACGCCAGCTTGGCTCGGCGGTGGATATCAAGCACTTCTCGCCCAACTACAACCCCTGGGACCAGCGGGTATGTGCGGTGCCTGATGGTGATCTGTTCCATATGCTGCGCGCTGGGCAGATCGATATCGCCACCGATACCATCGATGGTTTTACCAGCCAGGGCATTCGGCTCAGCTCCGGCCAGGAACTGGAGGCGGACATTATCGTGACCGCGACCGGATTGAAGCTGAACAGCCTGGGGGATGTGCAGGTGCTGGTGGACGGCAAGACGGTCAACCCGGCTGACTGTATGGCCTACAAGGGCATGATGCTCAGCGATGTGCCGAACCTGATGCTCACCTTCGGTTATACCAATGCGTCCTGGACACTGAAGGCGGAACTGACCGCCAACTATATGACCCGGTTGTTGCGCCACATGGATAAGCAAGGCGTGCGTGTAGCGGTGGCGCGGCGTGACCCTGCGGTGGCGGAGCTGCCGTTTCTGAACTTCACCTCCGGCTATGTGCAGCGCGCTGCGGGAATATTGCCCAAACAGGGTGACCGGCCATGCTGGCAGGTGAACCAGAACTACCTGGCGGACAAGTACCTTATCCAGTACGGCAAGCTGGACGACGGTGTGCTGCAGTTTCAATAACCATTCCCATAACAACACCAAAAGAAAACCAACCATGAAAACTCAAGGATGTGTAGCGGTACTGACAGGGGCGGTTATTGGCGGCGGCTGCCGAAACCCTGGTAGCCATCGCTGATGATCGCGTCCAACGGAGAAGGGGGATATGAAAAACCGGAGTCAGGCTCCGGTTTCTTCACTGCTGCAGCTGTTTACTGACTCTGCGGATCGTACTGCTTGTCCTTGATGAAGAAGGCAGGGATGACACCACAGATGAAGTAGGCCGCGCCCATCACCAGGAAGCCCAGGCCAATGGAGTACTGGGTGGCCAGGAAGCCAATCGCGGCGGGTGCGATGGCTGCTCCGATACGGCCGATGTTGTAGGCTCCGCCCACTGCCGTGCCGCGGTACTGGGCGGCGAAGCTCTCGGTCATGTAGGTTGCGTTCACACCGTAGGGAATCCCGTAGAGGAAACCGAATACGACCAGCATCCACAAGATGTATTCAGGACTGTGGAACAGCACGATGATCGGTAGGAACAGGGCTGTACCCAGGGCGCCGAAAGCATAGACGACGCGGCGGCCGAACCGGTCGGCGGCCATGCCTGCCAGCACCTTGCCGAGAATCATCGCGGTATAGGTACCCACCAGATAAGCCGTCATGGACTTGAAGTTCATGTTCAGCTCGGTTTCCAGGTACGCCGGCAGCCAGTTGTTCACACCGTAGTAGCCGAACTGCAGGAAGCCTGCGGTCAGACACCAGAAGATGAACATGCTGCGCGCGCGTGGGTCGCCGAAGATCATCTTGTAGGCGCTCTCACGCTTTTCCGGCTGCTTGATATTGTCGCGGATAGCCCCGGCCGCCTTGCTGGCGCGTTCCGCCTTCGCCTTGACCCAGGCCGGTGGCTCGGGCACCAGGCGCTGCATCAGGACGGCCAGGATCACCGGAATGATGGCAACATAGAACAGGTAGCGCCAGCCATAGGTCGGCAGTAACCAGCCAGCAAGCAGGGTAGCGACGATATAGCCCACCGACCAGCCGGCCTGGAGGGTGCCGAGTACGGTGGTGCGGTAGCGTGTCGGCACATATTCGGCCATCAGCGTATTGCAGGCGACATAGAGGGCGCCCAGGCCGAGGGAGGAAATGAAGCGGAATATGGCGAACTGCCAATAGTTCTGCGTCAGCCCCAGCACACAGGTACCGACGGAGAACAGGCAGATGGTCCAGACTACGGTCTTGACCCGACCGAAGCGGTCACAGGCCCAGCCACCGTAGATGCCGCCGATAGCCATGCCGGCGAGGGTGAAGCTGCCCAGGCTGCCGGCCTGCATGTTGGTCAGGCCGAATTCTTCCTTGAGACTGGTCAGGCTGTAGGACAGCAGCATGAGGTCCGCGCCATCGATCAGCAGACCGAGGAAGCAGAAAATGAAAACGATAATCCAGATGTTGTTCTTGACCGGCGTGGCGACGCCGGTCTGCGCGGTAGAATGCATAATCTTACCTGGTGAGCGAGGGGGCGATGCCCCTCTGGCTGTTTGAGTTGTTGTAGAGCTGCTCAGCTCTGGACTTCGCGAATCATGTTGCGGGCGATGATGACCTGCTGAATCTGCGTGGTGCCTTCATACAGACGGAACAGGCGCACATCACGGTAGAAGCGCTCGATGGCATATTCGCTGATATAACCGGCGCCACCGTGAATCTGCACGCCACGGTCAGCGACCCGGCCGCACATCTCGGTGGAGAACATCTTGGCGCAGGAGGCTTCGGTGCTGATGTTCAGCCCCTCGTCACGTTTACGTGCGGCATCCAGTACCATGCAGCGGGCGGCGTAGATATCCGCCTTGCTGTCGGCGAGCATGCCCTGGATCAGTTGGAAGTCCGCAATGCGCTGACCGAACTGCTTGCGTTCGACGGCATACTGCAGCGAATCGGCGAGCATCCGCTCGGCGGCGCCGACGGCCAGGGCGGCAATGTGCAGGCGACCCTTGTCGAGAACTTTCATGGCGGTCTTGAAGCCCACACCTTCCTTGCCGCCGATCAGATTGGCGGCCGGTACGCGGACGTTCTCGAAGATCACGTCGGCGGTATGGGCGCCTTTCTGGCCCATCTTCTGGTCCGGCTTGCCGATAGTCAGGCCCGGGGTGCCGCGCTCGACGATGAAGGAGCTGATGCCGCCGGCGCCCTTGATCTCGGGATTGGTGCGGGCCATGACGGTGAAGATACCGGCATGGGGGGCGTTGGTGATGAAACGCTTGGTGCCGTTGATCACGTACTCATCGCCATCGCGTACGGCGGTGGTTTTCAGGGAGGCGGCATCGGAACCGGAGTCGGGCTCGGTCAGGCAGAAGGAGCTGAGATACTCACCGGCGGCCAGCTTCGGCAGATAATGGGCTTTCTGTTCCTCGGTGCCATCCAGCAGGATGCCGATGGAGCCGATGCCATTGTTGGTGCCGATGTAGGAACGGAACGCGGGAGAGGTGCGACCCAGTTCGAAGGCGATATTCACTTCTTCTTCCATGGTCACGCCCAGCCCGTCGTATTCCTCGGGAATGGTCAGGCCGAACAGCCCCATTTCCTTCATCTGCTCGACGATATCCGCGGGAATGTTGTCGGTTTCGGCGACTTCATGCTCCCGGGGGATCAATTCCTGGCTGACGAATTGATGGATGGAGTCCAGCAGAATCTGCAGTGTTTCCGGATCACGAATCATATGCTCTCCTCAGTAGCCTGCCCGGCAGGCCGGTTATCCAGAGATCCATCACCCGGACCTGCGTCAGCGGGTGGCAGCCTCTATGTTGTTTACCATGTTCACCAGACGCGGTCCGATGTCGTCTTCGAGCTTCTCCCGAGGCAGGTGGAAGCTCGGGCCGCCGCAGTTGAATGCCAGCAGGCCGTGTTGCGCATGCACCAGGGGAACGGCCACGGAATTGATGTCCCGCTGCCATTCGCCAATCGACATGCAATAGCCGAAGTCCGCGTAATCCCTGAACGCGCGCTCCAGCCCCCTGCGGATCAACGGCCAGTCATCCTGGTACGTGGCCCGCAAGTGATCGAGAATGAATTCCCGCTCGTTTTCCGCCATTGCCGCCAGACACGCTCGCCCCATCGAGGTCAGGTGTATCGGCAGATAAGTCCCTATGTGCCGGCGGGTGCTCATGTTGGCCTTGCCATAGGCCACATCCAGATACACCATCTGCAGCCGATCCCGGGCAGCCATCGCTACCGAGGCCTGCGCATGCGCGGCCATCTCTTCCATCAGCGGATGGGAGGAGGCTCGCACTGACAGATTCGACAGCAGGGCGTAACCAAAGCCCATCACTCCCACATCCAACTGGTACTTGCCCGTCTGCGCCTGACGCTTCAAGCAGCCAAGCCGGGTCAACGTGTGGGTCAGCCGCGTGACCGTTGCCTTGGGCAAACCGGTTTTCGTGGCCAGATCCTGGTTGCCCAGTAAAGTTTCCCGAGGAGTAAAACACCGCAGAATCTCTACCCCCCGTGCTAACGCCGTGACGAAATGTCGATCCTTGGGTGCCTCGTCGAAGGCGCTCAGCGGATCGAGCATTTGCGCATCAAAGGCGTCCGCATCCGGGGTCTGGTCATTCAAATTGCCTGTCGGCGGGTTCTGACTGGCACGCATGTTATCTCCAGTTTTCATGAAATATCAACAAAACAAAATTAAGTACTGCAGAGCGAAACAAAAGTTTGTTGCCCAAAGCTCTGGTCACGACGCTGAGCAGGGCTGCAGCCCAGTCAACAGTCTTTGCTGCTTTACTCAGTTCGCCAGCGAAACTATGATGATTGCGGAATATGGAACCTTATACTGCATAGCGGAATTGTATTCAATGGTCGGCTGCAGCCATTGCCACTGGGCGATGCTAGAGTCGATCGAATAGAACAATCAAAGTCCGCAGTCATTCAGCGGTGCGCTGCGCACCCAGGCTGCGGGATTCGTGGGAAGCGAAGCCACCGGCTTCATGGCAACGGGAGAACTGAATGGGTGCGCTGACGGGAATACGGGTGCTGGATCTGAGCCGGGTGCTGGCTGGACCATGGTGCGGTCAGATTCTGGCTGATCTTGGAGCTGAGGTGATCAAGGTCGAGCGGCCTGGCAGCGGCGATGATACCCGTGGCTGGGGGCCTCCGTGGATGAAGGATGGCGACGGCGAATGGACCGCCGAGGCCTCCTACTACCAGTCGGCCAACCGGGGCAAGCGGTCGGTCGCGATCGACCTGGCCAGTGCCGAGGGGCAGGAGCTGGTACGGGCTCTGGTCGCAGATTGCGATGTGCTGATCGAGAACTACAAGGCGGGCTCGCTCAAGAAATACGGGCTGGATTACGCCACCCTGGCAGAGCTCAATCCGCGCCTGGTGTACTGTTCGATCACCGGCTTCGGCCAGACTGGGCCGCGTGCCGCCGAGCCAGGTTACGATTTCATTATCCAGGGCCTCGGCGGGCTGATGAGCATCACCGGTGAGCGCGATGACCTGCCCGGCGGTGGGCCACAGAAGACCGGGGTGGCCGTCGCTGATCTGATGACCGGGTTGTATTCCACCATTGCCATCCAGGCGGCCTTGATCAACCGGGAGAAGACCGGGCGCGGTCAGCATTGCGATATGGCATTGCTGGACGTGCAGGTCGCCACCCTCGCCAACCAGAGCGTGAACTATCTGGCCTCAGGCAAGGTGCCCGGGCGTTACGGTAATGCTCACGCCAATATCGTGCCTTATCAGGTGTTTCGCGCAGCCGACCGGGATTTCATCATCGCCTGCGGCAATGACGCCCAGTTCGTGGCGTTATGTGGGGCCATCGGCCTGCCGGAGCTTTCCACCGATCCACGCTTTATCCGCAATGCCGACCGGGTGCGGCATCGGGACCAGCTGGTGGAGATTCTCGCTACCCATTTCCTCGCTGGCATGGCCGACGAATGGGTAGCGAAGATCCATGCGGTCAAGGTACCTGTGGGCGCCATCAACAATATCGCCCAGGCTCTGGACGAACCGCAGATCCAGGCTCGCGACATGCTGGTCAACATCCCCCATCCGCTCAACCCGGCATTTACCATGGTCGGCAGCCCGATCAAGCTGTCCGAGACGCCGGTGGAGTATCAGCGCCCCGCGCCGATGCTGGGCCAGGATACCGACGCGGTGTTGCGTGACCGGCTGGGCTTGAGCGCCGACCAGCTGGCGGGATTGAAGGACCTGGGTATCATCGAGCAATCTCCCCGCTGAACATTCCTTCCTTTTATATGTCTGCCTTTATATAGGGTCACTGCAATGGCGCAGCGGCCTTATTGCTCGGGTACAGGCAGTGACAGTGATTCCTTCACTTCCTCCATGACGATGTAACTTTTCGATTCGCGGACGTGGGGCAACTTCAACAGGATGTCGCCGAGCAGTTTGCGGTAGGACGCCATTTCATTGATGCGGGCCTTGATCAGATAGTCGAAATCGCCCGACACCAGATGGCATTCCAGGACGTGGGGCAGTTTGAGCACGGCGCGACGGAATTCCTCGAAGATATCGCCTGACTTGTAGGACAGGTTGATCTCCACAAAGACCAGCAGGCTGGCCTCCAGATGGGCAGGATTCAGGCGGGCGCTGTACCCCATGATCACTCCCTCGCGCTCCAGTCGGCGGACGCGTTCGGTGCAGGGCGTGGTGGATAATCCGACTCGCTCACCCAGCTCGGTGAAGGCGAGACGGCCTTCTTCCTGAAGTTCTCTGAGGATCTGGCGATCGATGCGATCGAGTTCTCGCTGGGCGCGGTGTTTGGTTCTCATTGGTGGATCTGACTAGACCTTTGGCTAATTGAACGGAAATTAATGCCAAATATAGCGGATTAAACAGTGAATTCAACTGTTGTGGCTCTCCTATAATCCGGTCACTGCGATATGCCCGCTAGAGGCTAGGAGTTTCATGATGCGTGTTCTGATTCTTGGTAGTGGTGTTGTAGGCACCACCAGTGCTTATTATCTTGCCAGGGAAGGGTTCGAAGTAACCGTGATCGACCGTCAGCCTGACGTGGCTGAGGAGACCAGTCACGCCAATGCCGGACAGATCTCGCCCGGTTACGCTTCGCCCTGGGCCGCGCCGGGTGTGCCATTGAAGGCCATCAAATGGATGCTGCAGAAGCATGCGCCGCTGAGCATCAAGCCGACCGCCGATATCAACCAGTACCTGTTCATGGCGCGCATGCTGCGCAACTGCACCGCCGCGCGCTATGCCGTGAACAAGGAGCGCATGGTTCGCCTGTCCGAATACAGCCGCGACTGCCTGGACGAGCTGCGTGCCGAAACCGGCATCCACTATGAAGGTCGCCAGCGTGGCACCACACAATTGTTCCGGACCCAGGCCCAGCTCGATGGCGCCGCCAAGGACATCGCCGTGCTGGAACAGATGGGCGTGCCCTATGAGTTGCTGGATCGCAACACCCTGGCTACCGCCGAGCCGGCGCTGGCCAAGGTTGCCCACAAACTGAGCGGTGGCCTGCGTCTGCCCAATGACCAGACCGGTGACTGCCTGATGTTCACCCGGCGGATTGCCGAAATGGCACGCGAACTGGGTGTGGAGTTCCGCTTCAACCAGAATATCGAGCGCCTGGACTACGCCGGTGATCGGCTCAATGGCGTCTGGATCGATGGCAAGCTGGAAACCGCCGATAGCTACGTCATGGCGCTGGGCAGCTATAGCCCGCACATGCTGGCCCCGCTGGGTATCACCGCACCTATCTATCCGCTCAAGGGTTACTCGATCACGGTGCCGATCACCAACCCGGACATGGCGCCGGTATCCACCATGCTGGATGAAACCTACAAGGTCGCCATCACCCGTTTCGACAACCGCATCCGTGTGGGCGGCATGGCCGAGATCCGCGGCTATGATCTGAAGATCGACCCGAGCAAGGGCCAGACTTTGAAAATGATTGTCGAAGACCTGTTCCCCGAGGGTGGCGATACATCTACCATCGACCTGTGGACCGGCCTGCGGCCGGCGACACCGGATGGCACGCCGATCATCGGCAAGACCAAATATCGCAATCTGTTCCTCAACACCGGTCATGGCACCCTGGGCTGGACCATGTCCTGTGGCTCCGCGCGTCTGCTGGCCGACATGATGGCGAAAAAGCCCTCGGCAATCAGCACCGCCGGGTTCGACATATCGCGCTACGGCGACAAGCAAGAGGCTGACCAGCATGCGCATCCAGCGACTGCACACTGACAACCGGATGAGCCAGATCGTCATCCACCGTGATACCGTCTATCTGGCGGGGCAGGTGGGTGAGAATCTGGATGCGGGGATTGAACAGCAGACGCTGGAAACCCTGCAGGAAATAGAAAAGCTGCTCGCCCAGGCGGGCAGTGACAAACAGCATATCCTTTCGGTGACTATCTACCTGAAGGATATCGCTCGCGATTTCGCCGGCATGAACGCCGTGTGGGATCGCTGGCTGCCCGAGGGCGTCGCCCCGGCGCGGGCCACCGTAGAGGCCGGGATGTGTGAATCGGAGATCCTGGTTGAAATGTCAGTAGTTGCCGCACTGCCTGAAATAACGCGGCCCGACAACCTATAACTCCAACAAGTTGAGATAAGTAAGATGAACAAACACTCCTGGCAGATTGCCTTGGCGTACATGTCCGTGGTTATCGGTGGTGGCTTTGCCTCTGGTAACGAAGTACTGCAATTTTTCACCGGTTACGGTATTGCCGGCGTTGCAGGATCGGTTGTATCTGCCGTGCTCTTTGCCTTCCTGGGCATGCAGATCGCCCGTATCAGCTCCATCATGCAAGCCGGATCGCATAAGCAGGTGCTCTACATCATTTTCGGCAAGCAAGCGGGTTTTGTTGTCGATCTTATTCTGTCGTTCTTCCTGTACGGCGTGGGCGTGGTCATGCTTGCCGGCGCGGGCTCGACCCTCGCTCAGCAGTTTGGTCTGGATCCGCTGGTGGGTTCCATCCTGATGACCGTGCTGGTGATCGGCACCCTGTGTCTGAACGTCAAGGGCATCATCAATCTGATCAGTGCGGTTATGCCGTTCCTGTTGGTGCTGGTGCTGGCGATCATGGTTTATTCCATTGTCACCAGCACAGGTTCTGCCGAAGAGCTGAACCGGGTGGCAACTGAAGTGCCGGTCATCACCTTCCTTGGCGCTGAAGTGTCGCACTGGGCTTTGAGTGGCTTGCTCTACGCATCCTTCAATATCGCGGTGGGCTTTCCCATGTTGGCGGTCATTGGTGGCTTGACCGGATCGCCAAGAGCGGCTGGGCGCGGTGGTGTGGTAGGAGGTTTGGGGTTGGGCTTTCTGATCATCCTGTTGAACATCGGCCTGTTTGCCAACCTGGACAAGCTGCAGGGTATCGAGATCCCCACCCTGATGCTGGCGCAGAACATTCATCCATGGCTGGCGGTGCTTCTGTCCCTGGCGCTGGTCGCCATGATCTACAGTACTGCGGTCGGGATGTTCTTTGCCTTCAGCGCCCGTTTCGCTGCGCCAGAAACCAAACGCTTCAAAACCTTGAGCGCCATCTTCACGGTGGTCGGGCTGGGTTTGAGTCAGGTCGGCTTCACCAAGCTGGTGGGTACCGTCTATCCAATGCTGGGTGTGGTTGGGCTGGTGTTGATCATCGCTATCGCTGCCAGCTGGATTCGCACCCGCAAGCGTTCCACCGAAGAGTTGGCCAGGGAGGCCAAGGGCCGAATCTGAACGACCTCGGTTCATGAACAAGGCCGCCATCTACTCAGCTGATGGCGGCCTTGTCGTTTGCAGGATCAGTAGCTGACCTCGGGTAACTGGATGCGCTCCAATTGCACTTTTTCAGTGGGAGCCATCACGGTCGCCGCGCCATCCACCACCTTCTTGCCATCCTGATTGATCACTCGGGTGGCGATCTTCACCCGGTTCTTCGGCAGTTTCTCCAGCACTTCCAGTTCAATACGAATCTCGTCTCCCAGGCGCACCGGGCGCAGGAAGCTCAGTTCCTGGCCGATATAGATGCTGCCCGGCCCGGGCAATTCGCAGGCGATCGCCGCGGAGATGAGCGCACCCGACAGCATGCCGTGGGCGATGCGGCCCTTGAACGGAGTGGTCTCGGCAAACTGCTGGTCGAGGTGCACCGGATTCACATCGCCCGATACGGTGGCGAACAGGATCAGATCCCGTTCGCTGACGGTATGGCTGACGCTGGCGGCGTCGCCCACATTGACTTCATCGTAGGTGCGGCTTTCTAGCATTGACATGGAAAACTCCAATAGGGTCTGGGCTGGCATGCAACCGTATTCAGACAATTGATGAAACAGAACGCGGTTTTGTGTTTTTTACTATTGCTGGTAATTTTGGCCTGAATAATAACAGCGCAGGTGCCTGGCCTGACAGCCGGCGCCGCAATGGGAGAGAAGGATCAAAATGGAAGCATCGTTCTGGAATGACAAGCGCCCACCGGGAGTGGCTCAGGATATCGACATGAGCCAGTTCAACTCGATCATCGAGGTGTTCGAATCGTCCTGCGCGCAGCATGCCGATACCCCCGCATTCACCAATATGGGCGTGACCCTGAGTTACGGGGAGCTGGAGCGCTACTCAGCGGCCTTCGCCAGCTACCTCCAGAACTATACCGATCTGAAACCCGGCGACCGCATCGCCATCCAGATGCCAAACGTACTGCAGTTTCCCGTCGCCGTTTTCGGGGCCATGCGCGCCGGGCTGGTGGTGGTCAATACCAACCCGCTGTACACGGCCCGGGAAATGCGTCACCAGTTCACCGACTCCGGTGCCCGCGCGCTGATCTACATGAACCTGTTCGGCCACCTGGTGCAGGAAGTATTGCCTGACACCGAGATCAAGTACCTGTTCGAGGCGCGCATGGGTGACATGCTGTCGCCGGTCAAGGGGCTGCTGATCAATGCGGCGGTCAAGCATGTGAAGAAGATGGTGCCGGCATATCGTCTGCCCCAGGCGATATCGTTCAAGAAGGCGCTGGGCCGATGTCGGAACATGACCCCCATGCCGGTCAGCCGCACGCTGGATGATATTGCCGTGCTGCAGTACACCGGTGGTACCACTGGGGTTGCCAAGGGCGCGATGCTGACCCATGGCAACCTGGTCGCCAACATGCTGCAGGTGCACGCCAACTTGCAGCAGGTGGGCCAGGATGGCCAGCGGTTGCTGCCCGACGGCGGCGAGGTCATCATCGCGCCGCTGCCGCTGTATCACATCTTCGCCTTTACCGTGAATTGCATGTGCATGATGCTGGCCGGTCACCATAACGTGCTGATTACCAACCCGCGGGATATTCCTGGGTTCATCAAGGAACTGAAGAAGTGGCAGTTTTCCTCGATCGTCGGGCTGAATACCCTGTTCGTGGCGTTGATGGAGCATCCGGAGTTCGATGAGCTGGACTTCTCCCGTCTCAAGAGCACGACCTCCGGTGGCACTGCGCTGGTCAAGGCAACTGCCGAGCGCTGGCAGAGCCGAACCGGCAGCGGCATCGGCGAAGGCTACGGGCTTACCGAATGTTCACCGGTGGTCTGTTCCAGCCCGGGCGATGGCCTGGCGAGACTGGGCACGGTGGGGCTGCCGGTACCGGGCACCGCTGTAAAGGTAATCGATGAAGACGGTGTTGAACTGCCCCTGGGTGAGCGCGGCGAACTGTGCGTCAAGGGGCCGCAGGTGATGAAGGGCTATTGGCAGCGTGCCGAGGCCACAGCCGAGGCGATGGATGCCGATGGCTGGTTCAAGACCGGCGATGTGGCGGTGATCGATGAGGACGGCTTCGTCAGCATCGTCGATCGGATCAAGGACCTGGTCATCGTCTCCGGCTTCAACGTCTACCCCAACGAAATCGAGGATGTGGTATCTGCTCATCCCAAGGTCGCCAGCGCAGCGGTGATTGGGGTGCCTGATGAGAAGTCGGGTGAAGCGGTGAAACTGTTCGTCGTGGCCTCGGCGCCGGACCTGACGGTGGAAGAGCTGAAAGCCTACTGCCGCTCCAACTTCACCGGCTACAAGGTGCCCAAGCATTACGAAATCCGCGATTCCCTGCCCATGAGTCCGGTCGGCAAGATCCTGCGCCGGGAATTGCGCGACCAGTGACCTGCCATTGATTGTCAACACAGAAACCGACTGACTGCTCAGTCGGTTTTTGTCCTTCTCGTCCCGCTTGTTTCAGTGGCTCCAGATGGCTTGCGCGCTATGGCTTGAGCCAAAAAAAGCTGTTAGGCTGCAGCCACTTTTCGACCGGAACCGGTGAAATATTCACAAAAGGTCGAAACCCGATTCTGCCTACTCAGGAGTTCACGGGACCGGTCGGCATGCGACAGCAGCCGAGGTCAGGGCTCCGATAATCAAACAATAGCAGCGGTAATTGCAACCGGACGCATTACAGGGGGTATTCATGCACGCGAATTTTTGGACCGACAAGTATCCGGAGGGGATTCCCGCCGAGATCAATCCTGATCAATACCCCAACGTTCTGGCGGTCCTCAAGGCTTCCTGCGAGCGCTTTGCCGACAAGCCGGCCTTCACCAATCTCGGCAAGACCCTTACCTGGGGCGAGATGTACCGCCTGTCCGGCGAGTTTGCCGCCTACCTGCAGAACCACGCCGGCCTGCAGCCGGGTGACCGCATCGCCGTACAGCTGCCGAACGTGCTGCAGTATCCGATCGTGGTATTCGGTGCCATGCGTGCCGGTTATGTGGTGGTCAACACCAACCCGCTGTATACCGCCCGGGAAATGGAACACCAGTTCAACGATTCCGGCGCCAAGGCGCTGGTCTGTCTGGCCAACATGGCGCACCTGGCCGAAGAAGTCGTGCCGAAAACCGGCGTCAAGCACGTTATCGTGACCGAGGTCGGTGATATGCTGCCGCCGCTCAAGCGGATGCTGGTCAACGCCGTGGTCAAGCACGTGAAGAAGATGGTCCCGGCCTGGTCGATCCCCGGCTCGGTGCCGTTCACCAAGGCCATGAAAGTCGGCGCCAAGGCCAGCTTCCAGGAAGCCAATCCGGGTGCCGAAGATACCGCGGTGCTGCAATACACCGGCGGTACTACCGGCGTGGCCAAGGGCGCGATGCTCACACACCGCAACCTGATCGCCAACATGCTGCAATGCAAGGTGATGATGCCGACGAACATGAAAGACGGCGAAGAAGTCATCATCTGCCCGCTGCCGCTCTATCACATCTATGCCTTCACCTTCCATTGCATGTCGGTCATGTTGCTGGGCGGGCAGAATATCCTGATCACCAATCCGCGGGATATCCCGGCCACGGTCAAGGAAATGGGTCAGTACCCTTTCAGTGCCTTCGTTGGTCTCAACACTCTGTTTGCTGCGCTGTGCAATAACGAGCAGTTCCGCCAGCTGGACTTCAGTGGCATGAAACTGACCCTGTCCGGTGGCATGGCACTGCAGCAGGCCACCGCCGAGCGCTGGCACAAGGTGACGGGCTGCGAAGTATCCGAAGGTTACGGCATGACGGAAACCAGTCCGGTGGTCTCGGTCAACCCGGCCAGTGCCACCCAGTTGGGCACCATCGGGATCCCGGTCCCGTCCACGCTGTGCAAGGTGATCGATGAGGATGGCCAGGAGCTGCCGGTGGGCGAGCGCGGCGAGCTGTGCGTCAAGGGCCCGCAGGTGATGAAGGGCTACTGGCAGCGCCAGGAGGCTACCGACGAGGTACTCAGCGCCGACGGCTGGATGCAGACCGGGGATATCGCCATCATCCAGGAAGACGGTTACATGCGTATCGTCGACCGCAAGAAGGACATGATCGTAGTGTCCGGCTTCAACGTCTATCCCAATGAGCTGGAAGATGTGATGGCGGCGATCCCGGGCGTGCTGCAGTGCGCGGCGATTGGCATTCCCAGCGACAAGTCCGGCGAGGCGATCAAGGTGTTCGTGGTCAAGGAGCCGGGTGCGGAGCTGAACGCCGAGCAGGTCAAGAGCCATATGCGCGACAAGCTGACCGCCTACAAGGTGCCCAAGGAAGTGGAATTCCGCGACAGCCTGCCGACCACCAACGTCGGCAAGATCCTGCGCCGCGAGCTGCGTGACGAGGAGCTGAAGAAACTCGGCGCAGCATAACGCCCGATTCTTTGCGACAATAAGCCCCGCCCGGGTCCTCCGGGCGGGGCTTTTTCGTGCTGCAGTGAATTGCCCCCGCATGAAATACCTTTGACAGACAGGAAAGCATGACCGATTTCGACACCCTTGCCGCCAATCTCGACCAAGCCATGTCCGCCGACCGTCACCGCTTGCTGCGTCAATTGCAGGGCCTGGGTCGTGAGCCGGAACCGGCGCGCCTGGAGCCCTGGCTGGCGCGTCTGTCTGCATCCTGCGCCAAGGCCGCGGCACGGCGCGCCAGCATCCCCCGTGTGCATTACGATGACAGCCTGCCGATTGCCGCCAAGCGGGACGAGATCAAGCGCGCCATTGCCAGCAGCCAGGTGGTGGTGATCGCCGGGGAAACCGGCTCGGGCAAGACCACCCAGCTGCCGAAGATCTGTCTGGAACTGGGGCGGGGCATGCATGGCCTGATTGGCCACACCCAACCGCGCCGTCTTGCCGCGCGCAGTGTCGCCAGCCGGGTGGCCGAGGAGCTGGGCACGCCGCTGGGCGAATTGGTCGGCTTCCAGGTGCGCTTCACCGATCAGAGCAACGAGCGCACCCTGATCAAGCTGATGACCGATGGCATCCTGCTGGCGGAAACCCAGAATGACCGCTTCCTGTCGCGCTATGACACGCTGATCATCGATGAGGCCCACGAGCGCAGCCTGAATATCGATTTCCTGCTGGGTTATCTGAAGACCATTCTGCCGAAGCGGCCGGACCTCAAGGTGATCATCACCTCGGCGACCATCGATCTGGAGCGTTTCTCCGCCCATTTCAATGATGCGCCTATTATCGAAGTGTCGGGCCGTACCTTCCCGGTGGATGTCTGGTACCGCCCGCTGTCGGCGGAGGTGGACGAGGAGGGCAATCGTGTCGAGGAGGACCTGAGCATCGATCAGGGTATTCTCGCGGCCCTGCGCGAGCTCGAAGCCCATGAGCGGGCGACCGGCAAGCCGCCGGGTGATGCGCTGGTGTTCCTGCCCGGCGAGCGGGAGATCCGTGACACTGCGGACTTCCTGCGCAAGGCCAATCTGCGGCACACCGAGATCCTGCCACTGTATGCCCGGCTGTCGGTAGCCGAGCAGCAGAAGATCTTCTCCAGCCATGCCGGGCGGCGGGTGATCCTGGCGACCAACGTGGCCGAGACCTCGCTGACCGTACCCGGCATCGTCTATGTGATCGATCCTGGCGAGGTACGCATCAGCCGCTACAGCCCGCGCTCCAAGGTGCAGCGGCTGCCGATCGAGCCGGTGTCCCAGGCCAGCGCCAACCAGCGCAAGGGCCGTTGCGGACGAGTGGCGCCGGGGATCTGCGTGCGGCTGTATGACGTGGCGGATTTCCTCGGTCGCCCGGAATTCACCGACCCGGAGATCCTGCGCACCAACCTGGCGGCGGTGATCCTGCAGATGCTGCACCTGCGCCTGGGGCGGATCGAGGACTTTCCCTTTATCGAGCCGCCGGATGGCCGGGCCATCAGTGACGGTTTCAATCTGCTCCAGGAGCTGGGGGCGGTCGAGCGCGACGGCAGCATTACCGAGGTCGGTCGCCAGCTGGCGCGTCTGCCGGTGGACCCGCGTATCGGCCGCATGCTGATCGAGGCTGCTGCGCTTGGCAGCCTGCAGGAGGTACTGATCATCGCCAGTGCGCTGGCCGTGCAGGACCCGCGGGAACGCCCGATCGAGCGCCAGCAGGCGGCGGATCAGTCCCATGTTCAGTGGCGCGATGACCAGTCCGATTTTGCTGCCTTCGTCAACCTGTGGCGCGGTTTCGAGGAGCAGCGTCAGGAGCTGTCGCAGAATCAACTGCGTAGCTGGTGCCGGCGGCAGTTTCTCAATTACCTGCGCATGCGCGAGTGGCGCGAAACCCATCGACAGTTGCTGCTTACCTGCCGGGACCTGGGCTTGCAGAGCAATACCGAGCCGGCTGGTTATGATGCTGTGCACAAGGCGCTGCTGGCTGGCCTGCTGAGCCATCTGGGTAACAAGACCGAGGAGGGCGATTATCTCGGTGCGCGCCAGCGCCGGTTCATGCTGCATCCCTCCTCGGCGCTGGCGAAGAAGCGGCCGGCCTGGGTGATGGTTGCCGAACTGACCGAGACCCGGCGACTCTATGGCCGCCTGGTGGCGAAGATCGACCCGCTGTGGGTCGAGCCCCTGGCCGGCCACTTGACCAAGACCAGCCACAGCGAGCCCCATTGGGAGAAGAAGCGGGGCCAGGTGGTGGCCTTCGAGCAGGTCACGTTGTACGGGCTGATCATAGTGCCGCGGCGCAAGGTGCATTTCGGCCCGATCGACCCGGTGGTATCCCGCGAGCTGTTTATCCGCCATGCGTTGGTGGAAGGACAGTGGCACGGGCGGGCGGCCTTCCAGCGTGCCAACCAGGCCCTGCTGGAGGAACTGGATGCGCTGGAGGCCAAGGCGCGCAAGCGTGACATCCTGGTCGATGATGAAACGCTGTACCGGTTCTTCGATCAGCGGATCCCGGAAAACATCTACCAGTTGGCCAGCTTCGAACGTTGGCTCAAGCGCACCAGCCAGGACCAGCCCGAGCTGCTGCACATGACGCGTGATGACCTGTTACAGCGTGAGGCCAACGAGGTCAGCGCCGAGCAATATCCGGATACCCTACGCTGGCAGCGCGTGGCCTTGCCGCTCACTTATCATTTCGAACCCGGCCATCCCGCTGATGGCGTCACCCTGAAGGTGCCCGTGGCCTTGCTGCGACAATTGCCGGAGGAGCGGCTGGAATGGCTGGTGCCCGGTCTGCTGTATGACAAGTGCGTCGCCCTGGTACGCGGCCTGCCCAAGGCGCTGCGCAAGAACTTCGTGCCGGTGCCCGACTTCGTGCGGGCAGCGTTGGAACGGATGCCCTTTGCCGAGGGCAAGCTGACCCAGACCCTGGGCCGGGAGCTCACGCGCATGACCGGCGTGCGGCTGGACGAGGAGGCCTGGGCCGATATCCGCCTTGAAGACCATCTGCTGATGCGCATCGAAGTGGTGGACGCCGAGGGACGGGAGATCGCCTCGGGGCGTGACTACAGTGCACTGTGCAGCCAGCTGAGCGGGCGTCTGGCGGATCGTCAGGTGCCAGTCGAAGCGGCGCCTGCCGCCGAGGCCAGGGTGCCGGCCGGCCAGGCCGAGCTGCCGGTGAAAGTCAGTCAGCGGCAGGCGGGTATCGATGTGGACTTCTGGCCGGCCTGGGTGGAGCAGGGCGATGAGGTGACCGAGCAGCTGTTCGACAATCCGGCCCAGGCCGAACAGGCACATCGGCTCGGGGTGCAGCGGCTACTGTTGCAGGCCCTGTCCGAGCAGGCCAAGTTCCTGCGCCAGAAGCTGGGCGCGCTCAAGGAGGCCGCCATCTATTACCGCGACTTCGGCAACCAGCAGCAACTGACCGACGATGTGTTGTTGGCGGCAGTGGATCGGGCATGTCTGCCTGTGGGCGAACCTCTGCCCCGCAGCCCGGCGGAGCTGCAGGCGCGAGTCGAGGCGGGCAGGGCGGAGTTCGTGCCGACCGCGGAAAAACTCGCTGCCCAGGTATTGAGTATCCTCAAGGCCTGGCACGCGGTGCAGAAACGGCTCAAGGGCAAGATCGACCTGGCCCGCGCCATCGCCATGAATGATATCCGCGAACAGCTGGGGCAATTGGTATTCAAGGGGTTTGTGCGCGCCGTGCCGGCGGAGTGGCTGGGGCAATATCCGCGCTACTTCACAGCCATCGAACAGCGGCTGGACAAATTGCCCGGACAGGTGCAGCGTGACCGGGTCTGGACTGACGAGATCCAGCAATTCAGCGAGCAATACCGCACCCGTGCCGAGCGTTATCGGTTGGAAGGGCGGCAGGATGATCGTCTGGAACAGTGGCGCTGGATGCTGGAAGAGTATCGGGTATCGCTGTTTGCCCAGCAACTGGGCACCAGGGTGCCGGTATCGGAGAAGCGCCTGAAGAAACTCTGGCATGAGATCAGCGGCTGAGTGGGCGCTACCGGTAGACCATGGACTTTGTCGAAAAAAGGATTTGTCTGGTGAATGAAGAGCGGATCGTTTCCATCTCCTTGTCCGGGGCCGACGATGCCATCCTCCGGGTGCGACGCTTCACTCCCGCGGCCAACGGGCCCGCGGTATTGCTGTTGCACGGTCTGGGTGAGCGGGGCGGGGTGTTCTACCCGGCGGCCAATGCGGGGCTGGCGCCCTGGCTGGCTGAAGCGGGCTACGATGTGTATGTGCCGGACCTGCGTGATCGCACGGCGGACAGCGCACCGGTAGCGGATATTTCCCAGTATCAACTGATCTGTGAGGACTTGCCCGCGCTGTTCGAGCTGATCGCTGCCGAGCATCCAGACGAGCGCTTCGCGGTCATCGCCCACGGCTGGGGCGGTGTGCTGGCAGCCAGCGCGCTGATCCGGCAGCCGGCTTGGCTGGAGCGTATCGCCGGTCTGATTCATATCGGCGCTCGACGGGTCTGTCAACAGCGCAACTGGCAGCGCTGGCTGCTACTCGAATTGATGTGGAATCGCCTGGCGCCACTGCTGGGTCGCCGCCAGGGCGTGCTACCCCTGAGCAGGCTCGGACTGGGGAGCGCCGACTTGTCTCGAAAGCTGCATGCGGATAGTCAACTGTGGCAAAATGGCGGCAACTGGCGTGATCCGCAGGATGGTTTCGATTATGCTGCAGCATTGGCAGCGATCCGCTGGCCGAGCAGTCTGTATCTGGCTGGTCACCGGGATCGCTGCATGGGGCACTTCGCCGACGTCAAGGCGTTTGCCCGGGAGTTGGGCAGCCATGATGCGCAGCTGGTATTGCTGCGCAAGGGCAGCGGCAGCGCCCGTGATTATGGCCACCTCGATGTACTGACTCACCCCCAGGCCGTCAATGACCATTTTCCGCTGATGCTGGCCTGGCTGGCTCGGCAGACGGATGCAGACACGCCATAGCAGAATATTTCAGCGGTCGTATCGCTGCACCCAGCGACGCCGCCCATTACATTGAATATGAAGAGGTTCGACCGTGCAGAAAGTAGTCATCAGCGGCACAGGTTTGTACACCCCCCCGAACAGCATCAGCAACGACGAACTGGTGGCCAGCTACAATGCCTGGGCTGAGCGCTTCAACCAGGAGAATGCCGAGGCCATTGATGCCGGCGAGCTGGCGGCAGTGCCGTTGTCGAGCAGCGAATTCATCGAGAAAGCCTCCGGTATCAAGAGCCGGCATGTGGTCAACAAGCGCGGTATCCTCGATATCGACCGCATGGTTCCGGAGATCCCCGAGCGCAGCAACGACGAATGGTCGATCCTCTGTGAAATGTCGGTGAAAGCCGCTACCGAGGCGCTGGAGCGTGCCGGCCGTACCGCGGCGGATATCGATGGGGTGATCGTCGCCTGCTCCAACCTGCAGCGTCCCTATCCGGCGATCGCCGTGGAAGTGCAGGCTGCGCTGGGCATTCAGGGCTTCGGTTTTGACATGAACGTGGCCTGTTCCTCCGCCACCTTCGGTATCCAGACCGCCGCCAACACCGTGAGTACCGGCCAGGCGCGTGCGGTGCTGATGGTCAACCCGGAGATCTGCACCGGCCACATGAACTTCCGTGACCGGGACAGTCACTTCATCTTCGGCGATGCCTGTACCGCGGTGATCATCGAGCGTGCCGAGGATGCCACCTCCGAGCACCAGTTCGAGATTCTCGGCACCAAGTTGCTGACCCAGTTCTCCAACAATATCCGCAACAACTTCGGCTTCCTCAATCGGGCCGACGAGAGTGGTATCGGGCAGCCGGACAAACTGTTCGTCCAGGAAGGTCGCAAGGTATTCCGTGAGGTCTGCCCGATGGTCGCCGAGCTGATCGGCAACCATCTGGAGGAGGTCAAGCTGTCGGTGGCGGACGTCAGCCGTTTCTGGCTGCACCAGGCCAACCTGAACATGAACATGCTGATCGCCCGCAAGCTGCTGGGTCGTGATCCGGACCTGGAGAAGGAAGCCCCGGTAGTATTGGACGAGTATGCCAATACCAGTTCGGCCGGCTCGATCATCGCCTTCCATAAGTATCAGGATGACCTGCCGTCCGGCAGTCATGGAGTCATCTGCTCCTTCGGTGCCGGTTACTCCATTGGTAGCGTGATCGTCCGCAAACGGTAATAGCTCACCCGCTACACTGCCGCCCAGAACTCTTCTCGGCGGCAACCGCGCCGGCAATTTGCCGGCGTTTTACTTTCCGTTTTCAGCAAAAGTTCCCCTGTCTCCAAATCTTCATATTTCAGCAAGCTGCCTGTCACATCGGATTTCCATAATCGCTCCCGTCGAAACAAAACGACGTCAGTCACACGCAGGATGACGTTTTACAACCCGAAGGAGTTTTATCCAATGAAGAAGAAGTTGATTGCACTTGTTGTTGGTGCTGCAGCTGTCATGCCCGCTGTGGCCATGGCTGATGTGACAGTCTATGGTCGTGCCCATGTTTCCACCGACTTCCTGGACGATGGTGCCGATTATTCCGAAACCAACATCTCCAGCAACTCTTCGCGCCTGGGCTTCAAGGGTGATCACCAGATCAACCCGAACCTGAAAGCGTTCTTCCAGATTGAGCAGCAGATCAACTTCAACACCGGCGAGAGCGATGGCGGTGAAAACTTCGCTACCCGCGATACCTTTGTTGGCGTTGCCGGTACCAACTGGGGTGCTGTCCAGCTGGGTCGTTTCGACAGCCCATTCAAGGTTGCCCGCGGTCCGGCCAACCTGTTCGGTGACCAGGTCGGTGATATGCGTAACCTGACCCGCATCGGCAATGCCCGATTCGATGAGCGTTACGACAACACCGTGCAGTACACCACCCCCAGCCTCGGTGGTTTCAACATCAAGTTGGCTTACTCGATTTACGAAGGTCAGTCGCGGATCGTTGATGAAACCCACCCTGATTACAACGAAGATTCCGATGCATTCAGCGCCTCGCTGAACTATGCCGCAGGCCCGTTCGAAGGCTCGCTGGCCTATGAGACCGCTGAAGAAAACACCGGTCGTGGTGAGCGTGACGGTCTTCGTGCCGCGGCAGCCTACAAACTGACTGATGCATTCAAGATGGTCGGCTTCTATCAGACCGTTGAATATGATGATTCTGACGCCACTACGGACCAGCGTGACCTGTGGACTGCTGATGTCTATGGTCTGGGTGGTGAATTCAAGTTTGCCCCCAACACTGCGCTGAAGGCCATGTACATGACCCGTGACGCCGATGCCGACAACGCTGACAGCGACATGTGGGTCGTGGGTATCGAGCACAAACTGGACAAGGCCGTTCGCGTCTATGCCAACTACGCCGTCGTGGATAACGACGACAATGTTGCCCTGACTCCGTGGAGCCAGGCTCGTAGCGCTGATCCGGACGATGCCGATGCCTCGGGTGAGAAGGCCACTGGTTTCACCGTGGGTCTGCGTTACGACTTCTGACCTCGCCTGACGGGAATGGAAGTACCGAACCGGGTTGCTCACTGAGCAACCCGGTTTTTCATTTTCTATTGCAGATAATTGAGCTGCTAGCCAACGGGCGCCTGTCATCGAACTGAAATCATTTGTTCTTATTCTTGTGTCGTTCGTAATCCTGCCTGCTGGCTGTGACCGCCCAGCTTGCTCATCCGCATCAAGGAGTTTCCATGCGTAGTCTTTTCGTCCTCGCCGTTGCCTGCCTGTTATCCGCCTGCGCTCAGCAATCCCATGTGCAGCTCTACCCCGGGGCACCGCTGCCTGACGGGCAAGCGCTCACCGTAGTGGTGCCCAACGAGCTGGAAGTGCAGAGCATCAATGGTCAGCAGATTCCTTCTGCCAACTGGAGTTTCGGTACCGCTGACAAGCGCCTGAAGCTGCAGCCTGGGGCCTATCAGGTCAGTGCCTTCTACAAGAACGGCTTCGATATCGATGGTGGTATCAGTCACGAGGTGGTACGTGGACGTACGGCGATATTCACCATTGATGGTCAAGGTGGTGAGCTGTGGGAGCTGGACTTCGACCGGCCGCAGGATCTGCAGGAGGCCAAGGCCTTCGAAGGCGAGTTCAATGCCTGGGCGGTGAATACCCGTACCGGTGAGCGGCATGCGGCAACCGCTGGCCAGCGTAACAATTCACTGGTCAACAATCTGCTCGGTGGTGGTTCCGCTCCGGCTGCTGAACAAACCACGGTAGCTCCGTTGGGCGCTACTCCGGCCAGTACCCCGGCCCATGCGGCTACGGCGCAACAGGGCATTGCACCCATGCCGAGCGCGGTCGCCAGTGCGACCTTGCCGCATAACGACGCCACGCTGACCACACTGCAACAGATGTGGCAGCTGTTGAGCGAAGACAGCCGCGCTGCCTTCCTTGAATGGGCGCAGCAATAAGATAGTCCTGCGCGGGAGGTATTCAGGCCTCCCGCCAATTCTTCCCCTGTGGCATGCTTGTCGCCATGCACATACGTCAGTTGAACCACATAAGCGACATTTCCGCCTCAGCCTGGGATGCTCTGCTGAGCAACGATTATCCCTTTCTTCGCCATGCCTTTCTGCATGCGCTGGAGTTCAGTGGCTCGGTGAGCCCGGAATACGGCTGGGAACCAGCCCATCTGGTGGTGGAAAACCCCGATGGCAGCCTGCAGGCGCTGTTGCCGCTGTATCGCAAACACCATTCCTGGGGCGAGTATGTATTTGACTTTCAATGGGCTGATGCCTGGGAGCGGGCAGGGCGGCACTACTACCCCAAGCTGACCGCAGCCATTCCCTATTCTCCGGTGCAGGGGCCGCGCCTGGTGGCACGTTGTGGTGACAGTCGTGGACTGATCATCAATTGGCTGGGCCGGGAAGTAGCCGCTGGCCAGGTCAGCGGAGCGCATCTGTTGTTCAATGACGGCGAAGAAAACGCCACCCTGGCAGAGGCCGGCTGGCTGCAGCGGCTAGGCTGTCAGTTCCACTGGGTCAATCGCGGCTATGCCTGCTTCGACGATTTCCTTGCGGCCTGCAGTTCGCGCAAGCGCAAGAATTTCCGCAAGGAACGCCAGAGTGTGACGGCGCAAGGTATCGAGTTCGATTGGCGCTGCGGGAACGACATCAGTAGCGCCGACTGGGAGCGGTTCTATCCCTTTTATGCAGCGACCTATCTCAAGCGCGGCCGCCACCCCTATCTTAACAGTGCGTTCTTCCAGTTACTCTCGACGGGCATGGCCGAGTCGGTGCGGCTGGTGTTTGCCAGGGAGGCGGGGCGGGAGGTAGCGGCGGCGCTGTTTCTGGTCGGCGGTGACACTCTATATGGTCGTTACTGGGGCTGCCTGGAAGAATATGACCGGCTGCATTTCGAAACCTGTTTCTACCAGGGCATGGAGCGTTGCATCGCCGAAGGACTGAGCCGTTTCGATGCTGGTGCCCAGGGCGAGCACAAGCTGTTGCGCGGGTTCGAGCCGGTATTGACCCAATCCTGGCATCGGATGCAGCCTGGACTGCATGAAGCGGTAGCGGACTTTCTGCTGCGGGAGCGTGACGGCATACGCGCCTATCAGCAGGACGCGGTGGGCTATCTGCCCTTCCGCCGGGAGGGAGGCCTCTGAAGGCCTGTTGCGCTTTTCAGAGGCTTGCCGAGAAGGCTTACTCCGCAGCTTCGACCCGCTTGGCACTGATGATGGTGACTGGGTTCTGCGGCACGTTCTGATGCCCGCCCTGGTTACCAGTCGGTACCTTGGCAATGGTTTCCACCACATGCTCGCCATCGACCACCTTGCCGAACACGGCGTAACCGAAATCACGGGAGCCGTTGTTGAGGAAGTCATTGTTGGTGAGGTTGATGAAGAACTGGCTGGTGGCGCTGTCACGTACCTGGGTGCGGGCCATGGCGATGGTGTAGCGGTCGTTCTTCAGTCCGTTATCCGCTTCGTTCTTGATCGGTTGGCCGACGGCGCGCTGGCGCATGTTGGCATCGAAGCCGCCGCCCTGAATCATGAAACCGGGAATGACGCGGTGGAAGATCAGTCCATCGTAGTGGCCGGCGTCGGTATAGCGCAGGAAGTTCTCCACGCTGATGGGCGCCGCTTCCGCGTTCAGTTCCAGCTCGATATCGCCGTGGCTGGTGTTCAGCAACACCCGCGGATTGTCCGCCAGGACCGCGGTGCTGGCCAGTAGCAGGGCGCAGGTGCCGATCAGTTTCTTGAACATGCTTGTCTCCATGAAAAGGGGCGTCTGGCGCCATTGTGAATGCAGAGGGCATCGAGTGTAAGCACAACCGAAGCCGGGCACAACGACCCTCTCCCGGTGCGGAACGTCAGTGTTGGGAGTGCGCGATGATCAGGTCGGCCAGAATACGCGTGGCCGGCCCGAGAGGCTTGTCCTTGTTGGCATAGAGATACATGTTCGCTGCTCGTCGGGCACCCTGCGTCAGGGGCAATATCTTCAGGCTTCCGCGGCTCAGCTGTTCCGCGATGTGATGCTCGGGCAACCAGGCAAAGCCCAGCCCGCGGACGACCAGTTGGGTCGCGGTATTCAGGTTGGTTACCGTCCAGCGTTGTTCGGCGCCCAGCCAGCCGGCATCGCGGGGCTGGCGCCGCCCCGAATCGCGGATTACCACCTGCAGATGGGATTGCAGATCGTTGTGCGTCAGTGCCCGATCCAACAGATGCAGCGGGTGTTCGGGGTGAGCTACGGCAACGAATTCGATGTCATCGAGTTGCTGCGGCAGATAACCGGCGATATTGACGCCGGAAATGGCCAGATCCGCGGTACCGTCATGCAGGCATTCTTCCACTCCCGAAAGAACCTCTTCACGCAACTGTACTCGGCAGCCCTTGCTCTGGGGCATGAAGGCTTTCAGTGCGCCAGCCAGCCGTTCCGTGGGGTAGGCGGCGTCGACCACCAACTGCACCTCGGCCTCCCAGCCCTGGTCCATGTTCCAGGCCAGCTCTTCCAGCTGGCTGGCCTCCTTGAGCAGATGGCGGGAGCGTCGCAGCAGGGCAGCTCCCGCCTCGGTCAGGACGGCCTTGCGCCCGGCAATTTCCAGCAACGGCACGCCCAATTGCTTCTGCATGCGAGCAACCGTGTAGCTGACCGAAGATTGCGAGCGATGCAGCACCTCGGCAGCCTGGGCGAAGCCGCCGTGATCGACGACGGCCTGCAGGGTGCGCCATTGTTCCAGGGTGACGCGCGGTGCTTTCATCGATGGAACCTCTGGCCTATGGTGATGTATGAGATATCGCTGAGACGAGGACGCAATGTACCAACTTTTGCTGGTCATCGGGATAGCCCTGGCACCGCCAGCCTTCGCCGCGGCTTTTCCCATCGATGTGGAGTTGGGCCCCGGTGCTTCCGAGGTGTCGGTGAGCAGTACCGACCTGATCAATATCGCTGCGCTCAGGCTGGTCAGTCACGCCGCTGTACCGCTGCGCTGCCAGGCCACCTTCGTCAACGGCCCCGAACGACCACTGCCTCGCCGGGTACGCCTGCAGCCGGGAGAGGAGGCGGTGCTGACTCATGAGTTTATGCGGGAGATCATCAGGATCCGGGTCAGCATCGATTGCGCGCCGGAATAGATCTTTTCTTCAGGCAACAAAAAACCCGGCAATGTGCCGGGTTTTCTGAATATTGGCTCCGCGACCAGGACTCGAACCTGGGACCCAATGATTAACAGTCATTTGCTCTACCGACTGAGCTATCGCGGAACGGATGCGCGCACTTTACCAAAAAATTCATCCAAGTCAATACTTTGAACCGCT
>DXBL01000091.1 GCA_019116555.1 Candidatus Pseudomonas excrementavium | reverse complement strand
ATCATCTACTTCCTGATCTTCTCGGCCATTTTCAGCTGACGCCCCTGCCTGGCTGACGTAAGCTGTCCATTCAGCTGACGTCAGCCAGGAGTCTGTCATGCCCCTCCCCTCGCTCAAGGCGCAATTTGCCGCCCTGCTGCAAACCCCCTCCATCAGTTGCACCCAGCCGGAACACGACCAGTCCAATCTGGCAGTGATTCATCTGCTGAGCGACTGGCTGAGCGAGCTCGGCTTCCAGTGCACCATCCAGCCGGTCGCCGGCGCACCGGACAAGGCCAACCTGATCGCCAGCCTGGGCAGCGGCCCCGGCGGACTGGTGCTGGCGGGGCATACCGATACCGTGCCCTGCAACCCCGAGCGCTGGCGGCATGATCCCTTCGCGCTGACCGAAGCGGACGGACGCTGGTACGGGCTGGGCAGTTGTGACATGAAGGGCTTCTTCCCATTGATCATCGAGGCGGTTCGCGCCGTACTGGACCAGCCGCTGCAGCGCCCCCTGATCATTCTGGCCACCGCCGACGAGGAAAGCGCCATGGGCGGTGCCCAGGCGCTGGTAGCCGATGACCTGCTCGGCGCCCGCCACGCCGTGATCGGCGAACCGACTGGACTGCAGCCGATTCGCGTGCACAAGGGCATCCTGATGGAGCGCGTGGATATCATCGGCCAGGCCGGGCATTCCTCCGACCCGTCATTGGGACGCAATGCCATCGAGGCCATGCATCAGGTCATCAACGAGTTGCTGGCGCTGCGCAGCAGCTGGCAACAGCAGTGGACCAACCCGCTGTTCAGCGTACCCACACCAACCCTGAACCTGGGTTGCATCCACGGCGGCGACAACCCCAACCGCATCTGCGGTCGCTGCGCCCTGGAGTTCGACCTGCGCCCGCTGCCGGGCATGGACCCGGATGCCCTGCGCGCCACCATCGACCAGCGGCTGAAGGTAGTTGCCCAGGAACATCAGGTGCAGATCGACTACCAGCCGCTGTTCCCCGGCGTGCCGCCGATGGACACTCCCGCCACCGCCGAGATCGTCCGCGCCTGCGAACAGCTCACCGGCTACAGCGCCGGCAGCGTCGCCTTTGCCACCGAGGGGCCCTATCTGAACCAGCTCGGCCTGCAGACGGTCATCCTCGGGCCCGGCGATATTGCCCAGGCGCATCAGCCGGATGAGTATCTGGCGATGGATCGGATCGAGCCGACGGTGAGGATATTGCGGGAGTTGATTGGGCGGTTTTGTTTGTAGGGCGTTTCCCCCCTCTCCCTCGCCGGGCGCCCCCAGCCCCGCTCAGGGCGCTCAAGCGGGCGAAGCAATGCTTCGCTTTTCCCGCTTTCGCCCCGCGAGGGGAGAGGGAGCCGGATTGTACTGGCTGAAACTCCTCGGTTCTCCTGAAAGCTATCCGACACAGACAAAACAAGTGGCATGCACAATCAAACTCCCTCTCCCCTCGCGGGAGAGGGTTGGGGAGAGGGGGCCCCGCCTACCGAAACAACGGCTCATCAAAACTGCGCAATTTCCGCGAATGCAGGCTGTGCAACTGATCCCGCAATAGATCCAGCGCGGCGATGCCGATATGCAGGTGCTGGGTTACGGCACGCTCATAGAAAGCCCCGGCAGCACCGGGCAGCTTCAGCTCGCTGTGCAGCGGCTTGTCCGAAACGCACAGCAGCGTGCCGTAGGGCACCCGCAACCGATAGCCCTGCGCCGCAACGGTGCCGCTCTCCATATCCACCGCCACGGCGCGTGACAGGTTGATCAAGGGCCGCTCCTGGGCCCAGCGCAGTTCCCAGTTACGGTCATCATAAGTAAGGATGGTGCCGGTGCGCAGGCGGCGCTTCAAGGCGTCGCCCTTGTCGCCGGTGACCTGCGCGGCGGCATCCTGCAGTGCCTGCTGCACTTCGGCCAGGGCTGGCAGCGGTATGTGCGGTGGCAACACCCGGTCGAGGATGCCATCGCGGCGCATATAGGCGTGCGCCAGTACATAGTCGCCGATGGTCTGTGACTGGCGCAGGCCGCCGCAGTGGCCGATCATCAGCCAGCAGTGCGGACGCAATACCGCCAGGTGATCGGTGATGTTCTTGGCGTTGGACGGGCCGACACCGATATTGACCAGGGTGATGCCATCCCCATCGGCGGCCTGCAGGTGGTAGGCGGGCATCTGGTACTTGTGCCAGACCATGCTGTCCAGCACCGCCTGCATTTCCCCTTCGGCCATGCCACGCTCGACCACCACGTTGCCCGGCAGCACCATGCGGCAGAACCGCGAGTCGCTGAGCAGCATGTCCAGTCCGTGGCGGATGAACTGATCGACGTAGCGGTGATAGTTGGTCAGCAGGATCCAGGGCTGTACATGGCGCCAGTCGCTGCCGGTGTAATGCACCAGCCGGCGCAGGGAGAAATCCGTACGCGCGGCGTCGAACAGCGCCAGCGGCAGCGGGTCGGTCCGCTCCCAGTCGACCAGGCCGTCGGCGATACCATCAGTGGCGGCGGCCAGGTCGGTGCTGGGAAACACCCGCGCCAGCTCGGCAGCGGTCACGCCCGAGCCGGCCAGCTCATCGCCCTGCTCCACCACGTAGGGATAGGGAATGGCCTGCTGGCTGACGCCGATTTCCAGCCGCACGTTGAACTCGCTGGTCAGCGGGCGCAGCTGCTGCAGCAGATAGCCGCGAAAGGCCCTGGGATGGGTAATGGTCGCGCTGTAGGTGCCCGGCACCTGGACCTTGGCCCAGGCGCGCACGCTGGTCGGCGCCGGATCGCTGCCGGTCCAGGTCAGGCGCAGTTCGGGATAGCGGAACAGCCGCAGCTGTTCTGCCGTCGGCCGGGAGCGGTC
>DXBL01000090.1 GCA_019116555.1 Candidatus Pseudomonas excrementavium | reverse complement strand
CGAGTATGAGCGGGCCAATCCGGGTCAGCTGCGGGGCGGTGCGCAGATTGTCGCCACCGAGATATCCAGCAACATGCTCACCGCAGCGCGGGCCGCGCAATATGACAGTCTGGCGATCGCCCGTGGCCTGTCGGGGGAACGGCTGACGCGCTATTTCGATCAACAGGAGCCAGGCCGCTGGACGCTCAAGATGCCGGTACGCAGCCGGGTCGAGTTTCGCCAGCTCAACCTGCTCGACAGCTACGCCGTGCTTGGCCGGTTCGATATCGTGTTCTGCCGCAACGTGCTGATCTACTTTTCCGCCGAGGTGAAGAAGGACATCCTGCGGCGTATCCATGCCACCCTCAAGCCGGGCGGCTATCTGCTGCTGGGGGCCTCCGAGGCGTTGAACGGGTTGCCCGAGTTGTACCGCATGGTGCAATGCAATCCGGGGATCATCTACCAGGCTCGTTGAGCCTGCGCCGCTTTTGCCGTTTTACCGCGGCATTCTTGCCATCGGGCGGAAAATCATTGCCGCCCGATGCGCTTGATATATCTCAATATGCTGATTTAAAAGGGTTTTCCGTAATAGGCACGGCTATTGCTTATAACTTGGCATCAGAACTCTGGCCATCGGGCCACAGTGAGGAATGCCATTATGAGTTTGAGTTTCGATCGCGCGCTGGGATTGCATGAGCAGGCACTGAACTTCCGTGCCGACCGTGCCTCGGTGCTGGCGAACAATATCGCCAATGCCGATACGCCCAACTACCAGGCCCGCGACCTGGATTTCGCCAGTGTGCTGGAAGCCCAGCAGACCGGCGCGGACCGTCCGTTCCAGGCGACTCGCACCCACGCGCGGCATCTGGACGTCGAGGGTTTCATCGACCAGGCCGCCGGCCTGCGCTATCGCATCCCCACCCAGCCGTCGGTGGACGGCAATACCGTTGAAGTCCAGGCTGAACAGGCCCGCTATGCGGAAAACGCCATCGACTTCCAGGCCAGCTTCACCTTTCTCAACAGCAAATTCAAAGGGCTGATGACAGCCCTGCGCGGAGACTGATCATGTCGCTCAATCAGGTATTCGATATTGCCGGTTCCGGCATGAACGCCCAATCCCTGCGGCTCAACACCGTGGCCAGCAACATGGCCAACGCCGAGACTGTCTCCAGCAGCATCGACCAGACCTACCGCGCCCGGCAGGCCGTGTTCGCCACCGTGTTCAACGAGCAGCAGGCCATGGGCGGCTCTCTGGGTGGCTCGCTGTTCGCGCCGACCGATCAGGCCGGGCAGGGCGTGCAGGTGCTGGGCGTGGTGGAATCGGACGCAGAATTGCAGTCGCGCTACGAGCCCGATCATCCCATGGCCAACGAAGAGGGCTATGTGTTCTATCCGAACGTCAACGTGGTGGAAGAAATGGCCAACATGATGGCGGCCTCGCGCGCCTATCAGACCAACGTGGAAATCATGAATACCGCCAAGACCATGCTGCAGCGCGTGCTGACGCTGGGTCAATAAGGGAGTGGCAGATGAGTAATATCAGCGTCGGCAACAGCCTGCTGGATCAGTATCAGGTTGACCAGAGTCGCTTTGCCAAGGGCGACGAGCTGGGCAAGAACGAATTTCTCGAGCTGCTGGTCGCCCAGTTGAACAACCAGGACCCGCTGGCGCCCCAGGAAAACGGCGAGTTCATCGCCCAGCTGGCACAGTTCAGTACGGTAGAAGGCATCGAGAAGATGAACAGCACCATCGATGCCATGGCCAGCAGCTTCCAGTCGTCACAGGCACTGCAGGCGTCGTCCCTGGTCGGCCGCACGGTGGTGATCCCGACGGATCAGGCGATGGTCGATCCCCAGGGGGGCTTTACTGGCCAGCTGGCGTTGCCGCAGGCCAGCGGCGCGGTGCTGGTGAACGTCTATGACGAGGCCGGCAGCATGGTCTCCACCATCAACCTGGGCGCCCAGGAAGGTGGCATCCATGAATTTGCCTGGGACGGTACCGATGCCAGCGGCAATGTCTTGCCGGCCGGCAAATACCGGTTCGAGGCGCAGGCCAGCGTCAATGGTGAAACCGTCCAGTTGGCAACGCTGTTGCCGGCGAACGTGGACAGCGTTTCGCTCGGTGTCGGCCACGGCGGTGAAATGGTTCTCAACCTGGCAGGGCTGGGCAGTATCGGCCTGTCAGAAGTTTTCTCAATCGGTAAATAACGTCGTCCGACGCGTGTAAAAGCAGGAGTCAATCATGTCTTTCAATATCGGCCTCAGTGGTATCCGGGCGGCATCTTCCGATCTGAATATCACCGGTAACAACATCGCCAACGCCAGTACCGTGGGCTTCAAGAGCTCCCGTGCGGAGTTTGCCGACGTCTATTCGGCATCCATTCTGGGTACCGGCAGCAATGCCCAGGGCAGTGGGGTGGTGCTCGACAACGTCGCGCAGATCTTCACCCAGGGCAATATCAATTACACCGAGAACAGCCTGGATCTGGCGATCAACGGCAATGGCTTCTTCGTCACCAGCAACAACGGTGCGCTGAGCTATACCCGGGCCGGCTACTTCGGTACCAACCAGGAAGGCTTCATCGTCAACAACAATGGCGAGCGGTTGCAGGGTTACGGCGTCAATGCGGTGACCGGCAGGATCAACGAAGGTGTGCCGACCGACCTGCGGGTGGACACCCGGGCGGCCAATCCCAACCGCACCAGCAAGGTGGAATCGACGCTGAACCTGAATTCCACCAGCGTGCGTCCGGCGGCGGCGCAGAATGCCTATGACACCGCTTTTGCCACCGAGTACAACGCCCACCTGACCGCCAATGCTGTTGATGCAGGCAATCCGACCGACGCGGAAATGACCGCGGCCCGGGCAGCAGCCGAGCCGGCTGCATTGACTGCCGCACGGGAACAGGCGCGTACCGGCTTTGATCCGAGCGACTCTTCCACCTACAACAGCTCCACCTCGGTCAACGTCTATGACAGCCTGGGCAACGCCCACGTGATGACCAAGTACTTCGTCAAGACCGACGCCAATACCTGGGATATGCACGTGCTGATCGATGGCCGCAACCTCGCGGGTGTGCCGGCAACCGATCCGGGTTTCAGCAATGAGCCCTATGAGCTGACCTTCAACAGCGCCGGGGCGCTGACCGGCGGGCAGGTCACCGCGATCAATGATTGGCAACCGCTGGATGCCAACGGTCAGCCGGCCGGGGCCGAGACTCAGAGCCTGAGTCTGAACCTGACCGGGTCTTCCCAGTACGCTTCCAGCTTCGGCGTCACCTCGGTGGTGCAGGACGGTTTCACCACCGGTGAGCTGGCCGGTCTGGAAATTGACGATCAGGGCATGCTGATCGCCCGCTACACCAACGGCCAGACCAAGACTCAGGGCCAGCTGGTATTGGCGACCTTCGCCAACCAGCAGGGCCTGAAGCCGCTGGGTGATACCGCCTGGGCCCAGTCGAGCGCATCGGGCGAGCCGGTGATCGGCGTGCCGGGCACCGGTACCCAGGGATTGGTGCAGTCGGGCGCGCTGGAGCAGTCCAACGTCGACCTGTCGGAAATGCTGATCAACCTGATCGTCGCCCAGCGCAACTACCAGGCCAACGCCAAGACCATCCAGACTGAAGATGCGGTAACCCAGACCATCATCAATCTACGTTAAGTGTCTCGCATCTCGCGTCCGCTCTCACGGATGGGTGCATTTATCGTGGGAGCGGGCTTGCCCGCGAATGGCCTGCGGGAAACCTTCGCGGCCGAGGCCGCTCCCACAATCCCGCTCCCACCATCGGACGGTGTGTCGACAAGGCGGCAACAGCGGCAATGGAAAATTGCCGCTGTTGCCGCTTTCTGCTTTCTACATTATCTAAGCAATTGATTTATATGAGATGTTCTGCTGATTAATTAGTTGGCACGATACCTGCTTCGATCCTCTATAGATCATTCAATGCGGCAATTTTCCGTCGCCTTGTCGAAGCGGAGTAGAGCGTGGACAAATCCCTCTTTCTTTCCATGAGCGGCGCCAGCCAGAACATGCTGGCCCAGCGTGCCCATGCCAACAACCTGGCCAACGTCAGTACCACCGGCTTTCGGCGGGACTTCGAACAGGCCCGGTCCATGCCCGTGTTCGGCGAGGGGTTCGCCACGCGGGCTTATGCCATGACCGAGCGTCCCGGCACCGACATGTCGTCTGGCACCCTGCAGCAAACCGGGCGTGATCTGGATGTCGCCGTCGAAGGTGAGGGCTGGATCGCGGTGCAGGCACCCGATGGCGGTGAAGCCTATACCCGCGCCGGTAACCTGAAGATCGATGTGTTCGGCATCCTGCGCACCAGTGGTGGTCTGCCGGTACTTGGCAATGCCGGGCCGATCGCCTTGCCGCCGGCGGACAAGGTGGAGATCGGCACCGACGGTACCATCAGTTTCCGCGCCCAGGGCGAAGCGCCCAACGTGCTGGCCGAGGTGGACCGCATCAAGCTGGTCAAGCCGGATCAGGTCGCCATGCACAAGGGCGAGGATGGCCTGATGCGCATGAATGATGGCCAGGAACAGCCGGCCGATGGCGCCGTGACCCTGGTTACCGGTTTTCTCGAAGGCAGCAACGTCAATGCGGTGGAAGAGATGACCGCCATGCTGTCCCTGGCCCGGCAGTTCGAGCTGCACATCAAGATGATGCGCACCGCCGAGGAAAACGCCCAGGCCACCAACAAACTTCTGCAGATCAGCTGATCACACCTGACCAGCGAGGAGACAAGACATGCACGCAGCACTGTGGGTAAGCAAGACCGGCCTGTCCGCCCAGGACACCATGCTCAGCACCATTTCCAACAACCTGGCCAACGTCTCGACCACCGGTTTCAAGCGCGACCGCCCGGAATTCGAAGATCTGTTGTACCAGATCAAGCGCCAACCCGGCGCCCAGAGTACCCAGGACACCCAATTGCCCTCCGGCCTGCAACTGGGCACCGGGGTGCGCGTGGCCGGCACCCAGAAGATCTTCACCACCGGCACCCTGCAGACGACCGAGCAGCCGTTGGACATGGCGATCAACGGTCGCGGTTTCTTCCAGATCCTGATGCCCGACGGCAACATCGGCTACACCCGCGACGGCAGCTTCCACCTGGACGCCGATGGCCGCATCGTCACCTCCAACGGGTATCCGCTGGAGCCGGGCATCGAGCTGCCGCCGGAAGTGCAGACCTTTACCGTGGGTGAAGACGGTACCGTTTCCATCTCCCTGTTTGGTGAAGCCGATGTGCAGGAGCTGGGCGTGGTCCAGACGGCCGACTTCATCAACCCGGCGGGGTTGCAGGCCATCGGTGGCAACCTGTTCCTGGAAACCGCTTCCAGCGGCGCGCCGCAGGTTGGCAACCCCGGGGAGAACGGCCTGGGTACAGTGCTGCAGAACACCCTGGAAAACTCCAACGTCAGCGTGGTGGAAGAGCTGGTGAACATGATCACCACCCAGCGCGCCTACGAGATGAACTCCAAGGTCATTTCCACCGCAGACCAGATGCTGCAATACATCAGTCAGAACCTGTAACGGGTTCCCGGAGCGAATGAAGATGAAAGCCCTGCGTGCAACCCTGCTGGTTTTCTGTGTGGCATCCCTGGCCGCCTGCGTGCAGACGCCGCCCAAGCCCAATGACCCGGCCTACGCGCCGGTGATGCCGCGCACCCCCATGCCCCAGGAACTGAACAACGGCGCCATCTATCAGCCCGGGTTCGAGATCAGCCTGTATGAGGACCGCAAGGCCAACCGCATCGGCGATGTGATCACCGTGGTGCTTACCGAGCGCATGGCGGCGCAGAAGAAGGCCGAGAACGAGATCAGCAAGGACAGCAGTGTCAGCATCGCCAATCCGATGCTGTTCGGGCGCAGCGGCATTGCCGGCATCAACACCGGCGTCGAACTGGGCGGTGGTCGCGATTTCAATGGTGAGGCCGATGCCAACCAGAGCAACAGCCTGAGTGGCTCGATCACGGTCACCGTGGCCGATGTGCTGCCCAACGGCTTGCTGGCGGTGCGCGGCGAGAAGTGGATCACCCTGAACAACGGTGACGAGCTGATCCGCCTGTCCGGATTGATCCGCCCGGATGACGTCGGGTCCGACAATACCGTGCAATCGACCCGCATCGCCGATGCCCGTATCACCTATTCCGGCACGGGCGCGTTCGCCAATGCCAGCAAACCTGGCTGGTTGAGTCAGTTCTTCATGAGCCCGGTGTGGCCGTTCTAGGAGCAGACGTATGCGACCATTCCTGATCTGTCTGTGTCTGGCCCTGGTGAGCCCGCTGGCTCAGGCCGAGCGCATCAAGGACATCGCCAGCATCGCCGGTATCCGCAGCAACCAGCTGATCGGCTATGGCCTGGTGGTTGGCCTGGACGGCTCCGGTGACCAGACCACCCAGACGCCGTTTACCGTGCAGACCTTCAACAACATGCTGACCGAGTTCGGCATCACGGTGCCGCAGGGTACCCGTATCCAGATGAAGAACGTTGCAGCGGTGGCCATCCACGCCGACCTGCCGCCGTTTTCCAGCCCGGGCCAGACCATCGATATCACCGTATCCTCGATCGGTAACGCCAAGAGTCTGCGCGGCGGCAGTCTGTTGATGACCCCACTCAAGGGGCTGGACGGTCAGGTCTATGCCATCGCCCAGGGCAACCTGGTGGTTGGCGGTTTCGGCGCCGAGGGCGCCGATGGTTCACGCATTACCGTGAATGTGCCCAGCGTCGGCCGGATTCCCGGCGGCGCCACGGTCGAGCGCGCCGTCGCCAGTCCCTTCGCCAGCAGCGATCACCTGGTGTTCAACCTGAACCGGCCGGACTTTACCACCGCCAAGCGGGTGGTTGACCAGATCAACGATACCTTCGGTCCGGGCGTGGCCCAGGCGCTCAATGGCGGTTCCATTCGCGTGCGGGCGCCGCTGGATCCCAACCAGCGAGTCGACTACATGGCCATGGTCGAAAACCTGGAAGTGACGCAGGGTAACGCTGCGGCCAAGGTGGTCATCAACTCCCGCACCGGCACCATCGTCATCGGCCAGGATGTGCGCGTGCAGCCTGCAGCCGTGACCCATGGCGGGCTGACCGTGACTATCAGCGAGAATTACCAGGTCAGCCAGCCGGAGCCGTTCAGTGGCGGCCAGACCGTAGTCACGCCGAGCTCGCAGATCAGTATCGAAGAGGGTGACAGCCGCATGTTCGTATTCAATCCAGGCGTGTCGCTGGATGAGATCGTGCGCGCGGTGAACCAGGTCGGCGCCGCGCCGGGCGATCTGATGGCCATTCTCGAAGCCCTGAAGCAGGCTGGCGCCCTGAACGCCGACCTGGTTGTCATCTGAGGAACTTCCCATGCACAGCAACAGCATCAGCTATACCGATCTGAATGCCATGGCCCAGCTCAAGGCCGGCAGCAAGGCCGACAGCGCGGAAAATCTGCAGCAGGTCGCCAGCCAGTTCGAATCGCTGTTTCTGAATGTGATGGTCAAGAGCATGCGCGATGCCAACCAGGCGTTCGCCGAGGGCAATCCGCTGAATACGCCGCAGACCCGTTTCTACCAGGATATGTACGACAGCCAGCTGTCGGTGCATCTGGCAGAAAAGCAGGGTATGGGGCTGGCTGATGTGATGATGCGGCAGCTGTCGCCGGAAAAGGCCACAGCCGTGGCGCCCACCAGCACCGCCAAGGCGGTTGTCGATAGTGAGCGTCCTGATCATTCGGCGCTGCTGGCGCGTCGGCGGCTGGGGATCAGTGCGGGTTGGGGTGAAGTCACCCTCGGTCAGCCTGTCGCCGCGGCGGACAAGGCGAGCAGCCCAGTCCATCAGGCCAGTCAGACAGTATCGCCGGAGCCGGCGAGCAACTGGCTGCCGCTGCGCGCCAAAAAGGCAGCCGAGGCCAGCCCGGCCGTGGCTGCGGCAACCAACAGCAAGGCGCGTTTCAACAGCCCGGCGGAGTTCACCCGGGCGATGCTGCCCATGGCCGAGAAGGCCGCTGCACGTCTGGGAGTGGACCCGCATTATCTGGTGGCTCAGGCCGCACTGGAAACTGGCTGGGGCAAGTCGATCATTCGCGAGAAAGACGGCAGCAGCAGCCACAACCTGTTCGGCATCAAGACCCATGGCCAGTGGCAGGGCGATTCGGCCAATGTGCTGACCAGCGAATACCGTGGCGGGGTGAAGCAGCAGGAGCGGGCGACCTTCCGTAGCTACGAGTCCTACGAGCAGAGCTTCAATGATTACGTGGACTTCCTCGAAAGCAATGGCCGTTATGAGCAAGCGTTGACACGCACCGCTGACGCCGATGCCTTCTTCCGCGAGCTGCAGCAGGCCGGCTATGCCACTGACCCACGCTACGCCGCCAAGGTCTCGCAGATCGCCCGCAAGCTGATCAGCGAGAACGCCACGGCCGCCGTGAACACCAACGCCAGTGACGGCAGGGCATAAGCATGGCAGATCTGTTCAATATCGGACTCAGCGGGCTGCGTGCCGCGCAAACCAACCTGTCGGTCACCGGGCAGAACATCACCAACGTCAACACCCCCGGATACAGTCGCCAGACCGCAATCCAGAGTGCCAACCCGCCGGCCTTTACCGGTGCCGGCTATATGGGCACCGGCACCAAGGTGGTGGATGTCCAGCGCATCTACAATCAGTTTCTGACCAATCAGGTGCGCACCACCACTTCGGCGGCAGCGGCGAACCAGGCCTATAACGTCCAGATCGAGGAGTTGAACAGCACCCTGTCGAGTACTGCCTCCGGTATCACCACTGGCCTGCAGAACTATTTCGCTGCGCTGCAGACGGCCATCGAAGACCCCGCCAGCCTGCCGGCGCGCCAGTTGTTCCTGTCCGAAGCCCAGGGCCTGGCGGGGCGATTCAACTCGGTGCACCAGCAACTGGCCACCCAGAACCAGTTTCTCAACCAGCAGATGACCACGGTGGCAGAGCAGGTGAGTCGTCTGGCCGTGTCGGTGGCGGGTTACAACGACGCCATTTCCAAGGCCGCCGCCAATGGCGCCGCGCCCAACGATCTGCTGGATGCGCGGGATGAGGCTATCCGCCAACTGAGCGAGTATGTCGGCGTCACTGTGGTGAACCAGGACGATAACAGCATCAACCTGTTCATCGGCTCCGGGCAGCCGCTGGTGGTGGGCAAGGAAGCTTCGTTACTGCGAGCCACGCCGGGCCTGTCGGACCCCGCGCGGCTGGATCTGCAGCTGGTCAGCGGCAACTCGGCGCAGGATGTTTCCGATCTGATCAGCGGCGGCGAGCTGGGCGGCCTGTTGCGCTATCGAGACGATGTGCTGGACCAGGCCTTCAACGCGCTGGGCCGCATGTCGCTGGCGATTGCCAGCGAGTTCAACCAGCAGCAGGGCAAGGGCCTGGACCTGAATGGACAGGTCGGCAGTGATCTGTTTGGCGATATCAACAGTGATGCCTATCTGGAGCTACGCAGTCGCGGGCGTGAGAGCAACCGCTCGGACGCGACGCTGGATGTGCGCATCACTGATACCTCGGCATTGAGTACCTCGGATTATGAGCTTACCTTTACCAGCGATACCGAGTTCACTGTACGGCGAGTAGGTGACGGTCGAGTACTCGGTCCGTTCGACCTGAACGCTAGCGAAGGAGATCCCCGCTATGCCGCCTTCGACGGGCTTGACCTGAGCGGGCAGAGTGGCAACTACCTGACCGGTGATCGCTACCTGCTGACACCGACCCGTTCGGCCGCGCAGAACCTGTCGGTGGTCATGACCGAGCCGCAGCAACTGGCCTTCGCTGCGCCCCTGTCCGGGGAGGCCGGACTGCAGAACCGGGGCACTGGTAGCGTCACCCAGCCGACCCTCACCGATGGGCCGCAGTCGCTGGAGCTGGCAAGGCTGAAGGGGTTGGGGGTCGAGTTCACCTATACCGAAACCGGCACCGGTACCGGCCGCCTGACCAGTGATGACCCCGCCCTGGCTATCGATGTGACCCTGGGCCAGCCATTCAGTTGGGAAGTCGATGGCCATCAATTCAGCATGACCCTGTCCGGCAAGCCGCTGGACGGTGACAGCTTCTCGGTCGAATTCAATACCGGGGTGGCCGACAACCGCAACGCACTGGCGATGGCCGAGCTGCAAACCAAACAGGTGCTGGGGCAGGGCGAGGGTGCCCGGGGGTTCTCGCTGCTCGATGGTTATGGTGATCTGGTACAACGGGTCGCTACCTTCACCGCCCAGTCGCGCACCGAGACCGAGGCCAACATGGCGATGCTGACCCAGGCGACCAACAACCGCAATTCGGTCTCGGCGGTCAACCTCGACGAGGAAGCGGCCAACCTGATCCAGTTCGAGCAGTACTACAATGCCTCGGCGCAGATCATTCAAGTTGCGCGCACGGTGTTCGATACATTGATCAACAGCATCCGCTGACGGGACGGGCTAGCATGCGTATTTCCACCATTCAGGCATTCAACACCGGGATTCGCGGCATCCAGGACAACTATTCCGCGGTCACCCGGACCCAGGAGCAGATCACCTCGGGCAAGCGCATCCTGACCCCGGCGGATGATCCGGTGGCCTCGGTGCGCCTGCTGCAACTGGATCAGGAAGCCAGCAAGCTGGCGCAATACAAGGACAACCTGACGGCGGCGACCAACAGCCTGACGCAGGAAGAGGCCATCCTCAA
>DXBL01000089.1 GCA_019116555.1 Candidatus Pseudomonas excrementavium | reverse complement strand
GATCGAGATCGGAAAGGCGTTCAGGCATGGTTGTGTCCGGTCAAGAGTAAAACTGATCAGCAGCAAGTTGGACTGCACTGCGGGGCGGGAGTATGCCCAAGCTTCCCGGCAAAGACTACTCGAAGAAGATGGCTCTTTCGTGTAATTGCCAACCGGATCACAATTTTTCCTGGAACTTAGGGGATGCTAGAAAAGTCGAGCGGAAGGTCGGCAAGGCAGGAACAAGTGAGAAGTGCCGTTTACTGACAGCCCTCCTGGGATTGTCGAACACCACCTCGACAGGACAGCTCTAATCCGTCTGCCGCCGATGGGCGAAGGCGCGCTGGGTCAGCTCATCCAGCAGTTTCTGTTCCTGCTTGTCGGCCCGGGCGCGGGCTTCATCGCGGTATTTTTCGATCAGTTTGCGCAGGGCTTCGACCCGCTGATAGCGCTCCCGCCAGGTGGCGCGGGCGCGCTCCAGGCTCTGCTGGTGCCAGCCCAGCGTCTGGCGCTGCTGCTCGATGGCCGTCTGCATCTGCGCCATGAAGCGCTGGTAGTTGAGCAGCCATTCCCGGCCAACCCCTTCGCCACCGCGCTGCGCCCAACCCTTGGCATATTCGCCGCTGTAATGCTCCAGATCGTGCAATCGGGCCGCGGCTTCATCGAGCTGTTTCTGACAATCGCCGAGCATGCCGGCAGCCTTCTTCTCTTCTTCCAGTGCCAGATCCAGTACCGGCGTCATGCGCCGTACGCGGCTGTCACTCATTGATCAATTGCTCCATGGCCGCGCGGCTGGCCGTCAGATCGAAGCTCTCGCGCAGGCCCTGGCGCAGAAATCCCTGGATACCGGGGATCTTGGCGATGGCCTTGTCGGTCATCGGATCGGAGCCGGCAGCGTAGGCGCCGACACTGATCAAGTCCCGGTTCTGCTGGTAGCGCGCATATAACTGCTTGAGCAGCTGGGCCTGCTGCAGGTGCTGCGGCGTCACGATCTGCGGCATGGCCCGGCTGATCGAGGCCTCGATATCGATCGCGGGGTAATGCCCTTCCTCGGCCAGCCGCCGCGACAGCACCACGTGGCCATCCAGAATGGCCCGGGACGCGTCAGCGATCGGGTCCTGCTGGTCATCGCCCTCGGACAGCACCGTATAGAAGGCGGTGATCGAGCCCCCGCCCTCCTCCGCATTACCGGCCCGCTCGACCAGCGCCGGCAATTTGGCGAATACCGACGGCGGATAGCCTTTGGTGGCTGGCGGCTCGCCGATAGCCAGGGCAATCTCGCGCTGGGCCTGGGCAAAGCGGGTCAGTGAGTCCATCAGCAGCAATACGTTCTTACCCTGATCGCGGAAATATTCCGCCACCCGGGTGCAATACATGGCCGCGCGCAGACGCATCAGCGGCGCATCATCAGCGGGGGATGCCACCACCACCGAGCGGGCCATGCCCTCCTCGCCGAGAATCTGTTCGATGAACTCCTTGACCTCCCGGCCCCGCTCGCCAATCAGACCGACAATAGTGATATCGGCCTCGGTAAAGCGCGTCATCATGCCCAACAGCACACTCTTGCCCACGCCACTGCCGGCGAACAGGCCCAGGCGCTGGCCACGGCCCACGGTGAGCATGCTGTTGATCGCGCGGATGCCGACATCCAGCGGCTCCTCGATGGGATGACGCTTGAGCGGGTTGATCACCGGGCCGGCCAGGTCGACCCAGTCTTCGCATTTGAACTGGCCCTTGCCATCCAGCGGCCGGCCGATGCCATCCAGCACCCGGCCCAGCATCTCGCTGCCCATCGGCAACTTTCCGCCACCAGCGGTGGGCACCACCCGCGCTCCGGGCTGCAGGCCCTGCATGCGGTCCACCGGCATCAGATAGATCTTGCTGCCGGCAAAGCCCATGACCTCAGCCTCGACCCGGGTTTCACCCTGGAGACTTTCATTGATCACCACGCAGCGACTGCCGACCGGCGCCTGCAGCCCTTCGGCTTCCAGGGTCAGACCGACCATGCGAATCAGCCGGCCCTCGACCACCGGCGCCACGGGCAACTCGGTCGCCGCGGCATAGCGCGACAGCCGCCGGGCAAAGCTGATGCGTTCAGGGCTGGCCATCATCGGCCTCCGCGCTCGCCGCGGGGATTGGCAGGTCGGGCTCGGGCGGGTGGGCACGCTGCTCGCGCTGTTGTTCATGGAGTTGTTCGATAATCTGCTGCAGACGGGTTTCCCGGGTCGCATCCACCTGACTGTGTTCGGTCTCGACCCGACAGCCGCCGGGCAGCAGTTGATCATCTTCCAGCAGGCGCCAGCTTTCTTCATGGCGCTCGCGGATGTGCTTGACCGCCTCGAAGTCGGCGGGATTGAGATAGATGCGGATATTGTCGGCGCCCATGGGCAGCGCCTTGAGCGCGCCGCGCAGCACCTGGGCAATCTGGCTGGAATCGGTCTGCAGCTCGCGCTGGATCACCTGGCGTACCATGTTCTCCAGCAGCTCGAGCAGCATATCTTCGATCTGGTCGTCCTGTTGCTGCAAGGGCTCCAGCAACTGGGTCATGAGCCCTTCCAGTTCACCGAGCCGAGCATCCAGCCGGCTTTTCGCTTCCTGCTGGGCCTTGAGCTGGCCGGAATGAAAGCCGTCGCGCTCGCCAGTGGCAAAGCCTTCGTTGTAGGCTTCGGCGCGGATCTGCTCCAGTTCCTCGACGGTGAAGGGCTTGACCTCGGGCTCGGCCTCCAGCTCATCCGCCACCGAGACATCCGCTTCAGGCTCGGGCGCCGTGTCCGGCTCGGCGGTTTCCCGCGGAACATGATGCGGCGCCTCATCGAAGCTGGGCATATCCCAGAGGTTGAAAGCCTGCAGCTGATCCGCCCGGATCAGCTCGCTATCCTTTTTCTCGGTCATTCAGTCACCTCTGCACTGCAGTGCAGAACCTCGTCAGATCATTTCCTCGGAACCCTTGCCACCGAGCACGATTTCGCCGGCATCGGCCATGCGCCGGGCGATGGCGAGAATTTCCTTCTGCGCCGCTTCCACTTCACTGATGCGCACCGGCCCCTTGGCTTCGAGGTCGTCCTGCAGCAGTTCCGAGGCACGCTTGGACATGTTGCGGAAGATCTTGTCCTTGATGGCTTCGTCGGCGCCCTTGAGCGCGATGACCAGCACATCGGTGGACACCTCGCGAAGCAGCGTCTGGATACCGCGGTCGTCCACATCGGCCAGGTTGTCGAACACGAACATGAGATCCTCGATCTTGTTCGACAGGTCCTCATCCATCTGCCGGATGGATTCTATCAGCTGCGCTTCGGCGCCGCTTTCAAGATAGTTCATGATATCCGCAGTGCGCTTGACCCCGCCCATGTTGGCACGGGTGGTATTGGAGTTGCCGGCGAACTGCTTCTCGAGAATTTCGTTGAGCTCCTTGAGCGCGGACGGCTGCACCGTATTCAGGGCGGCCACGCGCAGCAACACGTCCAGGCGCACCTTGTGATCGAAATAGCCGATCACCTCGGCCGCCATGTCCGGGTCGAGATAGGCCACCACGATTGCCTGGATCTGCGGGTGCTCGTAGCGAATGACATCAGCCACCGCACGCGGCTCCATCCACTTGAGGCTGTCCAGGCCGGAGGTGCTGCCGCCCATGAGGATGCGGTCGACCAGGCTGTTGGCCTTGTCCTCGCCCAGGGCCTGGGTGAGCATGGTGCGGATGTAGCCGTCAGCGCCGACACCGAGGCCGGTCTGATCACCAGCCACCTCGATGAAATCAGCCATCACCTGCTGCACATGATCCCGCTGCACGGTGCGCAGCGACGCCATGGCGCTGCCGACCCGCTGTACTTCCTTGGGACCCATGTGGCGCAGCACGGCAGCAGCGTCAGACTCGCCCAGACTCAGCAGGAAGATCGCCGCCTTGTCGAGCTTGCTGAGTTTTTGCATACGTTTGGCTTCTTCACTCATCTGCGTTGATCCACTCTTTCACGACCTGTGCTACCCGGCCCGGGTCTTCCGCCAACAGGCCCTTGATGGCATTGAGTTGCTGCTCGTAACCGGCACCCGGCGGTGGCAGCAGGGCCGGCCCGCTGGCCGGCGCGGAGAGGCTGACGGTATCGTCGCGCAGATCATCCGCCAACAATCCGTCATCGTTCAAGGCCGGATAGCCAGCGGTATCCTCGGCCGCACTGCGATTACCGCCGCTGAGGCTTTTCAGCACCGGCCGCAACACCCCGAAGACCAGCACCAGCACGAACAGTATGCCCAGCGCCTGCTTGGCGATGTTCCAGAACCAGGGCTGGGTCCAGAACGGTACTTCCGCGATCTCGGCCACATCACCGGCTGGAACGAAGGCGCTGTTGACCACACTGACGCTGTCGCCCCGTGCCTGATCATAGCCCACCGCATCGCGTACCAGTTGCGTCAGGCTGGCCAGCTCGGCTTCGCTCAGCGGCACACTGGTCGCCTCCCCGGTCTCGGCATTGACCTGTTGGCGATTGTCCACCACCACCGCGACCGACAACCGATTCAACCGGCCCTGCTGCTGGCGGGTATAGCTGATCTGCCGGTCCAGTTCATAGTTACGGGTAGCCTGCTCGCGGGAATCCCGCGGCGGAGCCACGACGACGGGCTCGCCGGTTTCCGGATCGATAACCTGCTCCGGCACCTGGGTAGTGCCCGGCGGCTGGTTGCTCAGCGCGCCCGGAATGCCCTGGGGCGACTGCCCGGCGACCCGCTGCTCGTTGACGATCTGCTCACTGCGCAGGGAGGATTCCGGATTGAAATTCTCGGAGGTGGATTCCATGGTGCTGAAGTCCACATCGGCGGACACCTCGGCCTTGTAGTTGCCGGTACCCAGCACCGGCTGCAGGATATTGTGCACCCGGCGGGTGAAGGTTTCCTCGAGGCGACGGGTGTGGTCGAACTGGCGGCCGGCAATGGTCAGCTCGTTCAACTCGTTCTGATCCGACAGCAGATTACCGTGCTGATCGACCACGGTGACCTGATCCTTGCTCAGCTCCGGCACGCTGGTCGCCACCAGATTGACGATGGCCATCACCTGTGCCGGCTCGAGCTTGCGCCCGGCATACATCTCCAGCAGTACCGAGGCACTGGGCTTGCGATCATCACGCACGAACACGGTGGAGCGCGGCATGGCGATATGCACCCGCGCCGCCTTGACGTTGTACAGGCTGGAAATGGTCCGCGCCATCTCGCCTTCCAGGCCACGGCGGTACTGGGTGGCTTCCATGAACTGGCTGGTACCCAGGCCCTGCTCACGGTCGAGAATCTCGAAACCCAGATTGCCGTCCCCCTGATTGATCCCGGCGCTGGCCAGGCGCAACCGCGCATCGGCCAGGTCTTCCGCCTGGACCAGCAGCGCACCGCTGCTGGGCTCGACCTTGTAGCGAATCCGGCTCTGCTGCAGCACCTCGATCACCTGAGTAGCGTCGAGATTATCCATGCTGCCGTACAGCGGACGGTATTCGGGCTGCTGCGACCAGAGCACCACGGCAAACCCGATGGCGACACTGGCGGCCAGACCGACCAGCAAGGCGAACTGGCGCAGCATGGGCAATTGCGCCAGATTATCCAGAAAGCTCAGCCCCAGGAACGGCTTGCGCGGACCAGCTGCGGCCGGGTCAGGTCGGGTAGCAGGGGTATTCGGAGTGCTCGCAGCATCCATCAATCAAATCCTCGATAACGAAACAGCAGGCTGAATCAGATAGGCATCTTCATGATGTCTTCGTACGCGGTAATCAGCTTGTTGCGCACCTGGGTCATGGCCTGGAAGGCAACGCTGGATTTCTGCGAGGCCACCATCACCTCCGCCAGATCGATCCCCGGCACGCCACGCTCGTAACCGCTCTGCAACTCGCTGGTGGTCTTCTGCAAATCATTGACGCGGTTGACCGCCTGCTGCAGCAGATCATCGAACGCCGGCGCATTCACATCCTGCGCCACCGGCGCCACCGCCGGCTGCGGACGGCTCATCGCCTCCATCTGCATGGAACGCATCTGCAACATCAGACGATTGAACTCGACACCCTGCGTCATGATTCCTCCCGGCCGTGGATATTTTGACGGCAAAATCAGCTTTGGGAGTTTAACAGCAAGATTGGTGCCAGGTTTTGGGGTTCCCCCTCTCCCCAGCCCTCTCCCGCGGGGGGAGAGGGGGCCCGCTCGTGCTGGATGAGGGTACGGTGTTTTTCTGCACGGAAAGAATCTTCAGTTAACCGCCTTCAACTTCAGGCTAGCTAAGCACTTTAAGCCCAGCACGGCCTACCCCCTCTCCCCTCGCGGGAGAGGGCTGGGGAGAGGGGGAAGCGGACTACAACTAACCCCCCATCACCCCACAAACAACTTCCCCTCCACATCCAGCCCCGCATCCCGCATCTGCGCCAACTTATACCGCAACGTCCGCGGACTGATGCCCAGCCGCTCGGCTGTTTCCTTGCGCCGACCCCGCTCCGCGCGCAGGGTGTCAATGATCAGCTGATACTCACGCTGCTTCACATCATGCCCCAGCCCGGCACCGGCAACCGGCGTCGCCGGCATGGCATACGGCTGACTGGCCACCGGCATCGGTGCAACCGGCAACACGACCATATCGGTCGGCACGATGGCACTGCCGGGCGCCGTGCTCAGACACAGATCCTGCGCCCGAATCACCCCACCCTGCTGCAAGATCAGCGCACGCTGCACTGCATTATCCAGCTCCCGCACGTTACCCGGCCAGGCATGCTGCTGCAGGGCCTGACAGGCATCCGGCGCGAAGCGGGCTGGGCTCTGGTTCATCTTGCCGATATGTTTGGCCAGCAGCCGCTCGGCGATCGGCAGAATATCCGCCGGCCGGCCGCGCAGTGGCTGCCACTGCAGCGGAAATACGCCGAGCCGGTAATACAAGTCCTCACGGAACCGACCGGCAGCCACTTCAGCCGGCATATCCCGGTTGGTGGTGGCGATGATGCGTATATCCAGCTGGATCAGCTTGCGCCCGCCCACCCGCTCAACCTCCCGCTCCTGCAACACGCGCAGCAGCTTGGCCTGCAGCGCCAGCGGCATCTCGGAAATTTCGTCCAGCAGCAGCGTGCCGCCATTGGCCTGTTCGAACTTGCCCGGCGCTGCCGCCACCGCACCAGTGAATGCGCCCTTCTCGTGACCGAACAGCGTCGCCTCCAGCATGTTCTCCGGGATCGCGGCGCAGTTGATCGCGATATACGGCTGACTGGCACGGGCCGACTGCTGGTGGATATAGCGCGCCAGCACCTCCTTGCCCGTCCCCGATTCGCCGGAAATCAACACTGTCGAATCACTGGCGGCCACCCGCTGGGCCAGTTGCAGCAATTGCTGACTGGCCGGGTCGACCGCCACCGGCCCATCATCCGCTTCACTCAACAGCCGACCCTGGGCATGCTGGGCCACCAGCTTCAACAGTGCGGCCGGCTCGAAGGGTTTGACCAGATAATCCACCGCGCCGACGCGCATGGCTTCCACCGCATTCTGCACCGTGCCATACGCAGTCATCAGCAGCACCGGCAGTTGCGGGTGCCGCTCACGCAACACCCGCAGCAAGGCATAGCCATCCATCCCCGGCATGTTCACATCGCTGATGACCATGGCCACCGTATGCCGCTGCAGCAGCGCCAGCGCCTGCTCGCCATCGGCGGCTTCCAGATAGTCGTAACCGCCCAAGAGCAGCGTATCGGCCAGCGCTTCACGCAGCGCGCGATCATCTTCCACCAACAGAATCCGTGGCCCACTCATGCCAACTGCCCTCCAGCGAATGATTGCACCGGCACGATCAGTTCCGCCCAGGTGCCCTGCCCGGCGCGGCTACGCAGCAGAAAGGCGCCGCCGTGGGCATGGGCTACCGATTTCACCACCGACACACCCAGCCCGGTACCCTGGGCGCGAGTGGTATAGAAGGGTTCGCCGATCCTGGCCAATTCAGCCGGGGTCATGCCACGGCCGATATCCACCACGCTCAGGCTCAGCCGACCTTCCTGCAGGCGCTGGCAGACCTTCAGCCGCGCTGCGGGTGCGCCGGCCTGGATGGCGTTGTCGATCAGGTTGAGTGCTGCGCCGATCAGGGTTTCCCGATTGCATTGCAGTTGCACGCCCGCCGGGCAATGGTCCTCCCAGCGGCAATCGGCAGCGGATTCCTCGACCAGCGTCTCGGCCTGTTGCTGCAGGTCGGTAAAAAGGTCACTCGCGCTCACCAGATCGGTCAGCGGCAGATCACCCTTGGCAAACAACAGCATGTCCCGCACCTGTTGCTCGATGGTTTGCAGGCGATCCTTGAGCCGTTGACTGAAACGCTGGCGGTGGGTGACCGACAGCTCGGGCTGGTGCAGGTGGCTGGCGTACAGCAGCGCGGTGGACAGCGGTGTGCGAATCTGATGCGCCAGCGAGGCGACCATGCGGCCCAGAGCAGACAGGCGCTCATTGCGGGCCAGTTGGGATTGCAGGCGACGGGTTTCGGTCAGGTCGGTCAGCAGGATGATCTGCCCTGGCTCGCCACGCAGGGAGCGGGTTGCCAGCGACACGCGGCGGCCGCTGCGCAGGGACACTTCGTGGTAATCGTCATCACGGGGGGCAAAGCGGTCGCGGATCAATTCGCGCCAGAGCTGGCCTTCCAGGGGTTCGCCGAGGAGTTCGCGGGCGGCCGGGTTGGCCTCGCGCACGACGCCGCGTCCGTCCAGCACGATGACGCCACCGGGCAACAGGTCCAGCAGATTCTGCAGACGGCCGGCCAGACAGGCCTTTTCCGCCAGCTCACGGTTGCGCTGGGCATTGACTTCGAGCAGTTGCGCCTGCAGTTGCTCAACCCGCTGTTCGAGCAGCCCGTGGGACTCGCGCAACTGATCGGACATCCGGCTGAACAGGTCATAGGCCTGTTCGAGTTTTTCCCTTTCCTGCGCATCCCGCGGCAGGTGTGGAGCAGTGACAGCCATCGACAATCCCCTGATAAAAACACTACTTGCAGGGGTCTCAAGCAAGGGCTATGCCATTAGATATAAACACTTATAAATCAACAGGTTGTACTATATACATCGTACTAACCCGTCAGGCTTCTGACGGTTCCCGGTCAGAACCACCATCGGTATCGCGCTGCATGCCATATTTCCGCATCTTCTCCACCAACGTGGTGCGGCGAATACGCAGCCGCTCCGCCGCGCGGGCTACAACATAATTCGCCTCGTCGAGCGCCTGCTGGATCAGCGACTGTTCCAGCCCGGCCAGATGGTCCTTGAGGTCAAGCCCCTCCGGCGGCAAGCCCGTCGGATTATTCAACGACGGCGCGCCGGGCTGCCAGACATTCTCCTCCGCCTCGGCACGCAGCTGCCGCAGATCATCATGATCATCCTCGACATAACGGAACTTGCGCGGCAACTCGCCGACTCCGATCACGCCATGAGGGTGCATGATCGCCATGCGCTCGACCAGGTTGGCCAGCTCGCGTACGTTGCCTGGCCAGGGGTGCTGACACAGGGACATGATCGCCGCACTGCTGAAACGGATGGAGCCGCGCCGCTCCTTTTCCAGGCGGGTGATCAGCTCGTTGAGCAGCAGCGGCAGATCCTCGATGCGCTCGCGCAGCGGCGGCATCTCGATCGGGAATACATGCAGGCGGTAATACAGGTCCTCACGGAAGGTCCCGTCGATGATCATCTGTTCCAGGTTCTTGTGCGTGGCGGCAATCACCCGCACATCCGCCTTCTGCGGCTTGTTGCTGCCAACCCGCTCGAAGGTGCGCTCCTGCAGCACCCGTAGCAGCTTGACCTGCATATTCATCGGCATATCGCCGATCTCATCCAGGAACAGCGTGCCGCCGGCGGCCAGTTCGAAACGCCCGGCGCGGCTGGTAATCGCCCCGGTGAAGGCGCCCTTCTCATGGCCAAACAGTTCGCTTTCCAGCAGCTCCGCGGGAATCGCGCCGCAGTTGACCGGTACGAAGGGGGCATCCTTGCGCTGGGAGTGATAATGCAGATTGCGCGCTACCACTTCCTTGCCGGTGCCCGAGTCGCCAAGGATCAATACGGTGGCCTCGGTATCGGCCACCTGCTTCATCATCTGCCGCACCGCCTGAATCGGTCGGCTGGTACCTACCAGGCTGCGGAACAGGTTCGGCTCGCGCTGACGCTTGCGCTGCCCGTCATCGAAGACCTCGCGATAGACCTGCGCCCGGTGCAAAGTGTCCAGCAGCTGGTTGTAACTGAGTGGGGGCTCCAGCACGCTCAACAAGCGCTGACGCAAATGGTCCGGCCAACCGGTGACTCGTTCGCGGCCCAGCATCACCACCGGCAGATGGGCATCCCATTTATCCAGCTGGCTGATCAGCGCATCCGCCGGGTGTTCGCACTGGCCCACAATCACACATTTCACCGCCGCTGCAGATTGCCAATGCACTAAAGAAGAAAATAAATGACAGCCATTGTGAAACCCGAAGCGGCCCAAGC
>DXBL01000088.1 GCA_019116555.1 Candidatus Pseudomonas excrementavium | reverse complement strand
GGCCGGCCGCCGGGCTTGGGCGGTTCGGGGGTAGGTTCATGCCCCTCCGGCGGCGGGGTTTCGGTTTCTATTTCGAACACCATGCCCTGACCGTTCTCCCGGGCATAGATCGCCATGACCGCCGCAACGGGAATCCATACCTGCTGCGCTACCCCGCCGAACCGGCCATCGAAACAGACCCGCTCGTTATCCATGTCCAGGTGGCGGATGGCGCTGGGCGACAGATTCAGCACGATCTGCCCACCTTCCACGAAACCTTCCGGCACCACGGTGCCCGGGTAATCGGCGTTGACCAACACATAGGGGGTGCTGTCGTTATCCAGGATCCACTCATACAGTGCCCGGACCAGGTAAGGACGGCTTGAGCTCATGCGCACCATGCTCGCTCCTGTGTTGAAAAGATGAATGGCGGGTTACTGCATATCCCGTTCGGCGGCAGACAGGCTGCCGATAAAACCTTCACGCTGGAAGATGCGCTCCATGTAGTCCTGCAGCGGCTTGGCCTGGCGTGGCAGCTCGATGCCCAGCGCAGGCAGACGCCAGAGGATCGGCGCCAGGCAGCAATCGACCAGGCTGAACTCGTCGCTCATGAAGAATGGCATCTCGGCAAATACCGGCGCCACCCCCGCCAGGCTCTCACGCAACTCCTTGCGCGCCTTGGTAATGGCGGCAGCAGGGCTTTTCGGATTGCTGAGAATGTCCACCAGCACGCTCCAGTCACGCTGGATGCGATACATCAGCAGGCGGCTGTTGGCCCGCGCCACCGGATATACCGGCAACAGCGGCGGATGGGGAAAGCGCTCATCAAGATATTCCATCATGATGTTCGGCTCGTACAGCACGAGGTCCCGATCCAGCAGCGTTGGCACCGTATTGTATGGGTTGACCTCAGCCAGCTCCTGCGGATGGTTGTCCGGCTCGACATTGACGATGTCGACGGTCACACCCTTTTCTGCCAGCACAATGCGCACCCGATGACAGTACTGGTCGGTCGGATCGGAAAAGAAAGCCATCGAAGAACGCTTGTTGGCGGTAACACTCATATATCAACCCTCATCCTGTGGCGATTACGGTAAAGCGCCTGCGGATGGTCAGCATAGCGAAACGCTGGCCAGGCCTTTATCGAAAGCGAGCATTATACCCCAGAAACAACAACGCGCCCCAAAGGGGGCGCGTGTTTTACTCCGGACAGTCCGGAATCAGTGCACATCTCTCCAGAATTCGCGCTTCAGCAGATAGGCGAAGACGAACAGAATGGCCAGATACAGCAGCACGTAAACACCGATGCGATGACGGGTTTCCTTGATCGGATCCGCCGAGTAGCTGAGGAATGCGACCAGGTTGCGGACCGTGGTGTCGAACTCTTCCTCGGTCTGCGTGCCGGTATCCTCGACCACGGTCAGAACATCACACTGCTCTTCCAGCATTGGCTCGCCGGTCAGGTTGTCGCGCACGATGCTGCCGCCATCATCATGAACCGGCATCGGCTTGCAACCCTTCACCTGACGACCCTGCAGCTCGGCCAGGACGTTCGGCATACCGACGTTGGCGAAGACGGTGTTGTTCCAACCCAGCGGGCGGGACGGGTCTTCATAGAAGCTGCGCATGTAGGAATACAACCAGTCCTCGCCGCGCACACGGGCAACCATGGTCAGGTCCGGCGGCGTGGCACCAAACCATACCTTGGAGTCTTCCGGACGCATGCCGATCTCCATGTGCTCGCCGTACAGGGTGCCTTCGGAGAACACCAGGTTTTCCATCATCAGCTCTTCAGGAATGCCCAGGTCGGTCGCAACGCGCTCATAACGCTGGTACTGGGCCGAGTGGCAACCCATGCAGTAGTTGACGAACGTACGGGCGCCATCCTGCAGCGACGCCTTATCCGACAGGTCGATATTGGCTTCATCCAGCGCCACGCTGGGCCCGGCTGCCAGAGCAAAGCCCGGCAGCACCGCAAACATCAAAGCAATCAATTGTTTTTTCATCAGCCAGTAACCCTCTCCGGAACCGGTTTGGTCTTCTCCATACGGGTGTAGAACGGCATCAGAATGAAGAAGGCAAAATACAGAACGGTGCACACCTGCGACAGCAAGGTACGACCCGGTGTTGCGGGAATGGCACCCAGCACACCCAGGATCACGAAGCTGACACAGAAGATCACCAGCCACAGCTTGCTCATCCAGCCCTTGTAGCGGATCGATTTGACCGGGCTACGGTCAAGCCAGGGCAACACGAACAGCACGGCGATCGCACCACCCATTGCCACTACACCCGGGAACGCGGAACCAGCGATAGCAGGTACGGCGCGCAGGATGGCGTAGAAAGGAGTGAAGTACCAGACCGGTGCAATGTGATCAGGCGTCTTCAGCGGGTTGGAGATTTCGAAGTTCGGCTTCTCCAGGAAATAACCACCCATTTCCGGGAAGAAGAACACCACGGTGCAGAACACGAACAGGAAGACCACCACACCAACGATGTCCTTGACGGTGTAGTAAGGGTGGAACGGGATACCATCCAGCGGGATGCCGTTTTCGTCCTTCAGCTTCTTGATCTCGATGCCATCGGGGTTGTTGGAACCCACTTCGTGCAGGGCGATGATGTGCAGCACCACCAGGCCGAGCAGCACGATCGGCACAGCGATCACGTGCAGCGCGAAGAAGCGGTTCAGGGTGATGCCGGAAATCAGGTAGTCACCACGCACCCATTGGGCCAGGTCCGGACCAATGAAGGGAATCGCGCCGAACAGCGAGATGATCACCTGGGCACCCCAGTAGGACATCTGACCCCAGGGCAGCAGGTAACCCATGAAGGCTTCGGCCATCAGCGCCAGATAGATCAGCATGCCGAAGGTCCAGACCAGCTCACGGGGCTTGCGGTAGGAGCCGTACATGATGCCGCGCAGCATGTGCAGGTAGACCACCACGAAGAAGGCGGACGCACCGGTGGAGTGCAGGTAACGCAGCAGCCAGCCGTATTCCACATCACGCATGATGTATTCGACCGAAGCGAAGGCACCCGCGCCGGAGGGCTCGTAGCTCATGGTCAGCCAGATGCCGGTGATGATCTGGTTGACCAGGACCAGCAGCGCGAGCGAGCCGAAGAAGTAGAAGAAGTTGAAGTTCTTCGGTGCGTAGTACTTGCTCAGGTGGTCTTCCCATACCTGAGTGACGGCCATACGTTCGTTGACCCAGTTAAGCAGCTTGCTCATCAGGCTGTCTCCTCATCCACACCGATGATGATGACGTCATCGGACTCATAGGTATGCGGTGGTACGGGGAGGTTCAGCGGGGCGGGCATGCCCTTGAACACACGACCGGACATGTCGTAGAACGAGCCATGGCAAGGACAGAAGTAGCCACCTTTCCAGTCGGCACCCATATCAGCCGCACCGACTTCCGGCTTGAACAGCGGTGAGCAACCGAGGTGTGTGCAGATGCCCAGGACGACCAGCAACTCAGGCTTGATGGAACGGGTCTTGCCGTCTACGTACTCCGGCTGATCGGACGACTCGGAATTGGGGTCGGCTACGACGCTATCCATTTCATCCAGCAGCGCCAGGGCTTCCGGGGTTCTGCGCGAGATGAAGATCGGCTGACCACGCCATTCGGCAACGATCTGTTGACCCGGCTCGATCTTGCTCACGTTCACCTTAACCGGCGCACCTGCCGCCTTGGCTCTTGCGCTTGGGAACCATGACCCCACAAAGGGCACAGCAACCCCCACTACACCAGCAGCACCCACCACACTAGTGGCTGCCACCAGGAAGCGACGCCGGCCGTTATTTACGCCGTCATTACTCATCCAGTCGTCTCCCATCAGCTAATTCAGCCCTTTGAAACAAGGGCTTTTCAAGTTTTTAACTGCCTGCACAAAATGAAACAGATGGTAATGAAAAAGCCCCATGATGACAAGGCGATCTCCATTAACCAGGCATCTGCGAAGTTTACCCTAAGCGAGGCATGACGGGCGTTTCAGATGCGGCTTTGATTACGCGACACCTTGTCGCAGATGCAAAAACGCCCGGGTTCCTGAAAAGGAAACCGGGCGTCTTGGTGCTTGAGCCTGAAGGCTTAGCGCTTGGAGTATTGCGGACGCTTACGCGCCTTGCGCAGACCCACTTTCTTACGCTCAACTTCACGCGCATCACGGGTTACGAAGCCCGCCTTGCGCAGCTCGCTGCGCAGAGTCTCGTCGTAGTCCATCAGGGCACGGGTGATACCGTGGCGGATGGCACCGGCCTGGCCGGAGATACCGCCGCCCTGAACGGTGACGTAGACGTCGAACTTCTCGGTGCTCTCGGTCAGCTCGAGCGGCTGACGAACCACCATGCGGGCAGTTTCGCGACCAAAGAAGACATCGATGCTGCGGTTGTTGATGGAGATGTTGCCAGTACCCGGACGCAGGAAGACCCGAGCGGTGGCGGTTTTACGGCGGCCAGTGCCGTAGTTCTGTGTCACCGACATAGTGAGCTCCTGTTAGATCTTCAGTTCTTGGGGTTGCTGAGCAGCATGCGGGTGAGCAGCACCGGCATACACTTTCATCTTGCGATACATCGCACGACCCAGGGGATTCTTGGGCAGCATGCCCTTGACTGCGATCTCGATGATACGCTCAGGAGCACGCAGGTTGAGCTTCTCGAAATTGATCGACTTGATACCGCCCGGGAAACCGGAGTGGCTGTAGTAGATCTTGTCTTGAGCCTTGTTGCCGGTCACGTGGATTTTTTCGGCATTGACGATCACGATGTAATCGCCGGTGTCCACGTGCGGGGTGTACTCGGGCTTGTGCTTGCCGCGCAGGCGGGAAGCAACTTCGGTAGCCAGACGACCAAGGGTCAGACCAGTGGCATCTACTACGTACCAGTCGCGTTTTACTGTTTCCGGTTTGGCGCTGAAGGTTTTCATTAAATCCTAGCCTCAGAGGCCGCTCTTATATTGAAGAGGGCGAATCTTACAGAATGATATGTGTTTTTACAAGCCAACAAAGCCTAGACAGACACTCAGTGGGGGCTCTGTGGGTCTGGGTGGCATCTGCGCTGTAACAACAACGACAGGCTAGGCATCCTGTCGAAAGTGGCGGGCATTATGCCAACGTGGTAGAAAATTACAACCCTTATGTTGGCTCACCACCCGCCTTGCTGAACATTGTCTGGCAATATCGACCACATGGCCAATAATGGCTGTTCATTTCCTGATCGGGAGCCACCCCCATGCTATACCGCCCACTCGGCAGCAGCCCCCTGAAAGTGAGTGCCCTGTGCCTGGGCACCATGACCTGGGGCGAACAGAATACCCAGCGCGACGCCTTCGCCCAGATCGACCGGGCACGGGATGCGGGCGTGAATTTCATCGACTGCGCCGAGATGTACCCCGTGCCGCCGCGCGGCGAGACCTACGGCTCGACCGAAACCATCGTCGGCCAGTACCTGCGTGAACGCGGCCAGCGCGACAGCTGGGTGCTGGCCAGCAAGATCGCCGGCCCGAGCCGCGATATGCACCACATCCGCGGCGGCCAGACCCGCTTCAACCGCGAGCACATCACCGCCGCCCTGGATGCCAGCCTGCAGCGCCTGCAGACCGATTACCTGGACCTCTATCAACTGCACTGGCCCGACCGCAACACCAACTTCTTCGGCAAGCTCGGCTATCAGCACGATCTGGAGGAACAGATCACCCCGATCGAAGAGACACTTGAAGTGCTGGATGAACTGGTGCGGGCCGGCAAGATCCGCTATATCGGGCTATCCAATGAAACGCCCTGGGGCACCAGTCGCTTCCTGCAACTGGCTGAAGCCCGTGGCTGGCCACGGATCGTCTCGATCCAGAACCCCTACAACCTGCTCAACCGCAGCTATGAAGTAGGCATGGCCGAAATATCGATCCGCGAGCAGGTCGGCCTGCTGGCCTATTCACCCCTGGCCTTCGGCACCCTGACCGGCAAGTACCTGAACGGCCTGCGCCCGGAGAAAGCGCGCCTGACCTTGTTCAGCCGCTTCAGCCGCTACACCAATCCACAGGCCCAGAAGGCTTGCGCCCGCTATGTACAGCTGGCCAGGGACCACGGCATGGACCCGGCGCAGATGGCGCTGGCGTTCGTCACGCGCCAGCCCTTCGTTACCAGCAACATCATCGGCGCGACCAATATGGATCAGCTGAACCGCAACCTCAGCAGCATCAACATGGGGCTGACGGACAAGATTCTGGAAAGCATCGAGGAGATTCACCGCAGCCAGCCGAATCCGGCGCCCTGAGGGTCCGGGCAGGGAAGGAAAGCGCTGTCGTCGCGCAGGCGCGCGACAACCCGGCGGCAAGGCATGGGTTGTAGCGCGCCTGCGCGACGCCTGGCAGAGCCAGGCGCTGAAGAAGATCCTACGGCTTGTGCGGTCGAGCCAGAAAGTCGTGGGACTGCATTTCCAGCAGGCGACTAAGGGTACGCTGGAACTCGAACTCCAGCCGGCCACCGGCGTACAGATCCTTGAGCGGCACCTCCGCCGAGACGATCAGCTTGACGTTGCGGTCGTAGAACTCGTCCACCAGATTGATGAAGCGCCGCGCCATGTCATCCTTGGCCAGGTTCATCTGCTCGATGTTGGCGATCAGCACCGCCTGGAAGATCTTACCCAGGGCGATATAGTCATTCTGGCTGCGCGGCCCGTCACAGAGTTCGCGGAAC